>CADBQK010000104.1 GCA_902796775.1 uncultured Lachnospiraceae bacterium | reverse complement strand
GGGATAACTTATATATGTGAAATTCCGGGCATACTGCTGATCGTGGTATGGCCTTTCCTTATGCATTTATTTACGATCCGGACGAGGCTCGAGAAAGAAACATTCTATCCGTATGGAGCATATGCGGATGATTATGTCCTTTATATCAGAAATGTTGTATTTCTTGGTATCGCCTGTCTGATGACAGGGGTTCTTATTTATCAGATGATCCATCAAAGCAGTCGGAAACTCCTTAAGAAACCGGACCTGAAGATGGATGCATGTCGGCTCGGTATAGCTATATTAATGACCTTATATGCAGCCTTAAGTATATTATCGGGGGTTTTATCCGGGCATCCGGACGCCGCATTCTTAGGAGTTGCAGACTCTTTTGAGACGGTACCGATACTAATGGGGTATCTGATCGCTTTCTTGTATGCCGCAAAGATGTCAAAGGCGGATCATTATTGGCAGGAGACAGTTACGAATTGCTTTCTGGTGACAGCTTTACTGATGGGACTGTTAGGCCTCTCACAGCTCACAGGACATGATTTCTGGAACACTGCTGCAGGAAAATGGATCCTGCTTGGAAGCAGAGAAAAAAACCTGATATTTGATGCTTCTCTGGAAGGAACCCGTCAGATATATCTGGCTTTTTATAACCCGAATTATGCAGCAGTTTATCTGCTTATGCAGTTTTTTATCTGCCTTGCATATACTATCAAACACCGTGAAACCGGTAAACGGGCAGCTGGCTTGGCAGTTGTTATTCTGACACTGCTCTGCTTGTATGGCACACGCTCAAAAGCGGCATTGCTCACTTTGGGGATCCTCCTGTTTGCCGGAATGATGTGCACCTTATTGAAGACCAGGAATGGTTTCAGGTTGAGTGCAGCATTTACAGCCGTACTCGCTGCGGTTGTAACAGTAATGATGCTGATGCCCGGGAATAATATCGTCAAAGAGATAAAGGACAATATCTTTCCGGTGGGGAGAAATTACTATTTTCGGAATGTCAAAATCAATGACGATGGGATTTTCTTTATCATGAGCCACAGGAAGGTTCATCTGAAGATTCTTGAGAATGGTACGGATGCAACTCTGCAGGTTCTGGATGATCAGGGTCGTGATATCAAACACCATTGGGATGATGGACAGAAAAGGTTTGTATTTGACGAGGAAGATCTGAGAAATTTCTCTTTCGGGGCTTTTACAGAAGACGATCTGATTCACATCCTGGTGTGGCATGTAAATGTCGAATGGCATTTTATTAAAACAGTTGGAAAAAGTGATTACCGTTACATTAACTATGCGGGAAAAGAAGATACGATAGAGCGGGCTAAGTTGGCGTTTGGAAAAGGTTACGAAAAGGCATTTACCCGCAGAATGTATATCTGGGGAGCAACCTGCGCAATATTACCGCGCCGCCTGCTGCTTGGCTGCGGGCCGGAGAATTTTGCGTATGTGTTTCCGCAAAAAGATTATGTCATGAAATCGATCCTTGGCTACCAGGCAAGTCAGGAATGGCATATGCGTCCGCACAGCCTGTATCTTCAGATAGCCATGAACAGCGGAGTATTGGCAGCAATCTGCATTCTGACAGCATTGGCTCTGTATCTGGTGACCTGCAGCAGACAAGGAAGAAAAGCAGGTAAGGCTTTCTTTGAGCGCGGTTTCCTTCTTGCCGTACTTTCATTTCTGATCATGGGCCTGGCAAACGACTCCATGATCGTGGCTACGCCGCTATTCTGTCTGATCCTTGGCAGTATGAATAAAAGTGCTTGAACAGGAATAGTCCTGAATAAGATGTATAACAGCGCAGTACTGTTTACATAAAAAAATCTCATAAAATGACAATGGGAGGAGAAAAGATGAGAAGAAAAGCTTTGTCACTGATGATGGCAGCAGCGATCGCATTCACATCTGTACCGATGGATTCCCTTTCTGTATTTGCTCAGGAAGTGGACATCCAGGAAGATATGATGGATGAGGTCGATGAAGCTGCAGCCCCGACAGATGAGGAGTGGGCGCAGGTCAAAGAAGAAGACCTTATCATGAATGAAGAAGACTTCATGGATCTTTCTGAAGACAGTATCGCCCCTGCACAGGAGGATGACCTTCAGTTTGATGAAAACGAAGGATTACTCGTTGACGACCTTCTGATCGATGAAGATCAGATCAGCGAGGAGG
>CADBQK010000103.1 GCA_902796775.1 uncultured Lachnospiraceae bacterium | reverse complement strand
TGTGATCCGGGCGATCTGCTCTGCGGAGCTGGCCTGATTAAGAGGATGGAAATTGCCTGGTGCGGATATGCGGTAGCCGGTATGGGTCCGAATCTCCGACGTGCTTATGAAAAGAAGATTCCCAACGCGATTGAGGTCAATGATCATTCCAATTTCGGCATCGGACTTCGCTATATGGCAGCAGCTATGGGAATTCCTTTCATGCCGACCAAGTCATTCCTTGGATCGGATCTTCTTACCTATAACAAGGATGTCAAAGTAATCGATGATCCGTTTGGAACCGGTCCGATTGCACTGGTACCTCCGCTTGAGCCGGATGTTGCATTTATCCATGCTACCCGCGCTGACAAGCACGGCAACACCCAGTTCTTCGGGTTCAGCGCAAATGCTGAGAATCTTGCCCGTGCAGCTAAGTATACGGTCATTACCTGCGAGCATCTGGTGTCTACAAGTGAGATTGAGGAAACCCCTAATCTGACGATCATTCCTCAGTATGCAGTAGATGCAGTTGTAGAAGTACCCTTCGGGAGCCATCCCTGGAACTTCCCTTATGAGTACCAGTATGACATGCCCTTCCATATGGATATGCAGAAGATTTTCAAAACTAGGGAAGGCTTCCTGGAATGGCTGGATGAATGGGTATACGGCGTAGAGGACTGGGAAGGATACCTTCGGAAAGTTGGTTTTGACAGGCTGCAGAAGCTGGTCGAGATCGAGCGCAAGTTCCAGAAGAGCTACTATTGATGGATAGGAGATAGAGCGATATGGCAAATTGGACATTATCTGATCTTATGATTGTTGCCTCTGCCAAAGAGATAGAGGATGGAGATATTATTTTTGCGGGCGTCGGCAGGCCGGTCCTGAGTGCCCTCCTTGCGAAACTGACATTTGCACCGAATGCTGTCATCTGCACAGAGTCCGGTTCCATCGGGCCCCTGCCTGACAGACTGATGCTGGGGATCGGCGACAACGCTGGTGTTGAGAGAGCATTCTGCTGTACTTCTCTCTGGAGACTGTTTGCAGATCAGCAGCGTGGTTATGTAGACATCGGCATGGTCGGCGGAGCCCAGGTTGACAGGTATGGCAATCTCAATTCAACAGAGATCTTTGGTGAAGGCGGCGACTATTACAATCCGAAAATCCGTTTTACCGGATCCGGTGGGGCGAATGATATTGCCAACAGCGCACTGCGTACGGTTATTTCCATGCCGATGCAGGCCGGTAAGTTTGTGAACAAGATCGACTACTGCACTTCCCCCGGATGGCTTGAGGGCGGAGACAGCAGAGCTAAGGCTGGTCTGAGCCAGGGCGGTCCTTCTGCAGTTATCACCGACAAGTGTATTTTCCGCTTTGAGGAAGGCACACATGAGCTGATGCTTGACAGCCTGCATCCCGGTGTTACTAAGGAAGATATCATTCCCCTGATTCCCTGGGATCTCAAAATCTCTCCGAATCTTAAGGAAACACCGGTTCCGACGGATGAGGATTGTGAGATCATCAAGATGCTTGATCCTGGCCAGTACTATACCGGCGGCGGCCTTAAGGCAATGACTTTTGAAAACTACATGGAACTGATGAATCAGTTTTATGAGACAAAGCTTGCAAAGAGCTGATGGATAGCATGTATCTGATTACTCGATGAAAAACTCGAAAACAAACCAGACAGATCATTGAGTGATCATTAAGAGAAGCAAATAGAAGATATACCGCACCAAGTAATTAAGTTCTATAAAAAGCATCAGATATTCTGGTATCCATTCTTAAATGGTACTGTTTTAGTCTGATTAGTCAGATCTGCATGAAGCGATCTGCTGAAGATGGAGGAATACAGATATGAAAACCGGACAGGAATATAAAGACAGCCTGCGTTCAAGAAACATTAAAGTGTACTTTAAGGGGGAATTGATTCCTTCTGCAGAAGTAATTGATCATCCCTATATCAAAGGGCATGTAAATTCCGCAGCGATGACTTACGATCTGGCTTTCGATCCTAAGTATGAGGATCTGATGACAGCCACTTCCCACCTTACAGGCAAAAAGATCAATCGTTTCACGCACATTCACCAGAGCGTAGAGGATCTTGTCAAGAAGGTCAAGATGCTTCGAATGATCTCCCTTAATACTGGTACCTGCTATCAGAGATGCGTCGGTTTTGATGCCATCAATTCCATTTACAGCACCACTTATGAGATGGACCAGAAGCTTGGCACAAACTATCATCAGCGTGTAAGGGACTACCTTCTCCGCTGGCAGGAAGAAGACTTGATGATCGCAGGTGCGATGACTGATCCCAAGGGGGACAGAAGCCTGAGTCCTTCCCAGCAGGCTGATCCCGATATGTTCGTGCATGTTGTCAGCAAAGACGACAAGGGCATCGTAGTACGTGGCGCAAAGGCACATATGACTGGTATGGTAAACTCCCACGAAATGCTGATCATGCCTACCTCCGGGTTTGGCGAAGCAGATAAGGATTATGCCGTTTGCTGCGCGATCCCTGTAGACGCACCGGGTGTCCTGCACATTTTCGGCAGGCAGACAAATGATGACCGCAAGGTTGAGGGCGAGATCGATCAGGGTAATGCCAGATACGGCGTTGTCGGCGGCGAATGCCTGACTATCCTGGAAGATGTATTTGTTCCCTGGGACAGAGTGTTTATGTGCGGTGAATATCAGTTCTCCGGTATGCTTGTAGAACGTTTCGCATGCTATCATCGCCAGAACTACGGCGGCTGCAAGGGCGGTGTTTCCGATATCGTCATCGGTGCAGCTGCAACAGTTGCTGACATGAGCGGATACGGTAAGGCAGCTCACATCAAAGATAAGCTTAATGAGATGATCCACCTGACTGAGACTGTATACTGCTGCGCGATCGCTTGTTCTGCAGAAGGCAAGCCGACTGCAGCCGGCAATTACTTTGTAGATCCGCTTCTGGCTAATGTCGGCAAGCACAATATCACAAGGCTGATCTATGAGATCGACCGTCTTGCACAGGATATCGGCGGCGGTATCATGGCAACTCTTCCGTCTGAAGCAGACTTCCGCAGCCCTGTTGTCGGCAAGTATGTTGAGAAGTATATGCGCGGTGTTGCCAGCGTTCCGACAGAGGATCGTATGCGTATGCTCCGGCTGCTTGAGGTTATGACCGGCGGCGTAGCACTGGTTGAGTCCATGCACGGTGCAGGTTCTCCTCAGGCACAGAAGATCTTCTACTCCAAGCTGTCCAATATTGATGCAAAGAAGGTTGCTGCTATGAAGATCGCAGGCGTAGATCCTGAGAAGTACGCAAAGAAAAAATAAATACTGTTGTAAACAAACATTGAAAGTACAGGTGAAATTCTGCGGGCACTGTCAGCCGCATGCGGACATGACGAAGATCTATGAACAACTCGGCCGGCTTGCCCCGGATATCTGTTTTACTTATTACCATGAAGATTCCCAGTCAGATGTGCTTCTTGTCATGCATGCCTGTCCGGCTGAATGTGCTACAGTTCCTCCATTTGCGGGAAGAATACTGCAGGTCTCTCCCTGGATGATCGAGCATTGGCCGGCGCAGAAAGAGACATTTGCTCTGGAAATCATAAAATGGTTGAAATCCTGAATCTGGAGGACATTTATGAGGGAATTGATTGAAAAAGTCCTGGATCAGCATGCTCGCCCGTATCTGCATGAACATAATGGAGATGTAAAGGTGACCAGGATCGAAGGCGATACGGTGTATATCCAGCTGGTTGGGCAATGTGCCCAGTGCGCATATGCAGATCTGACGGTTGGAGAGCTGCTGACGGAATCGATTATTGCAAATGTCCCGGGAATCCGCCATGTGACGGCGGAAGTAATGGATCTGGATTTTTACCGTCATGCAAGAGAGTTTGTAAAGAAGCTGAAAGAAGATTCCGGACAGGAGGCGATGAGCCTCTGAAAAGTATCGGGATATTAAGGTAACAGGGGCTGCCTCGGGCTAAATGATGAATCGTTTATTAACGAATCGTTATTTGTACGAGGCAGCTTCACAGGGAGGATTCATGAGCAAGAAAAGCAACGATACCGAAGTAAGGGAAAATTTTCTCCAGAAACTCGGCAACGGCTTTGGGAACTGGGCGACCAGATATTTCCCTGATGCAATTATTTTTGCAATCGGTCTATTTATTCTAGTATTTTTTCTTGGCATCATCATTGCCAAGGCCAGCCCGTTTTCCATGTGGGTGTACGCAGGACAGGGGCTATTCAATCTTCTGGCGTTTTCTACGCAGGTAGCACTGACTCTGCTGTTTTCTACAGTCCTGGCTAATACAAAACTGGTAGACAGGATTCTGGATAAACTGACAGACATTCCCAAGACACCGTGGCAGGCTTATTTGTTTACCTATGTCATTTCCGGTATCGGAGATTTGATCTCCTGGGCACTGGGACTAGTAGTTGGCGGTATCCTCTGCACATATTTCGGAAGAAAAATGAAGGGTGTTGACTATCCTTTCATGGTTGCGACTTCTTATTGTGCATTCGTCATCTGGCATGGCGGCCTTTCCGGTACCATTCCGCTGGCAATCGGTACAGAAGGATCCATTGCAGCTCCGTATCTGCATGAGTTGATTCCTTCCAGCCATTTCTTCCTGCATCCTATCAATATCATTCTGATCCTGATCGGTTTGTTTGTCGTTCCGTTCATTATCACCAGAACACTGATGCCTCATCCGAGCAAGGTATTTGAAGTAGATCCCGCTCTTTTGAAGAAGAAGGATCTGACCTACGCAACTCCCCCGAAAGACACCTGGGTTCCGATTCAGCATATTGAGTTCGGCCAGGCGGCTAAGTGGATCCTGGGCATCATCATTCTCGGCTATTATGCATATTATTTCTCTCAGAAGGGGCTGGGAGGTCTTGATCTGAATTCTCTGAATGGTGTGCTCTTTGGCTTTGACGTTCTCCTTACCGACCATCTGATGGACTTTGGTGCGAGAATCAAGGATGCAGCTTCCGGTATGGGTGCTCTTTTTGTACAGTTCCCGATCTATGCCATGATCATGAACATGACGACACAGTCCGGACTGGCTGAAATCCTGACAAATGCGATTGTAAGTATTGCCACTCCGCAGACGATGCCGAATATTATCAATATTTCCAGCTCGATTCTGAATATGATCATCCCTTCAGGCGGCGGCAAGTTTTCTGTAGAGGCTCCTATTTACATTCCGGCAATTTACAAGGTAAATGCTCCGATGATCCCGACACTTCTCGGGGCAGCCTGGGGCGATGCGCTTACCAACCTGATCCAGCCGTTCTGGGCACTGCCTCTTCTGGCAATTGCCAAGCTCAGCATTCGTGACATCGTTGGTTACTGCATCATTTATTGTGCCTTTTTCTTTGTTGTCATACAGGTGGTGCTTACCATCTGGATGCATACAGCTGCATTCTGATCGCAGCATTGTTTTCGCTGCTCATGACAACAGATGAAATTCATTTCGATAGTAATTGAATTCATCTTTGCTGTCTTAAACCCATTCTAATTTACCAAGTCTGCCGCAGCTATGTCGGCTGTGGCAGGCAGTTTGGTAATGTTTGTCTTAAGAAAAGGATAGAACAGGAGGATAACGATGGCCAAACAGGCAGTTTTTGAATCAGTTCAGACAATTCGTA
>CADBQK010000102.1 GCA_902796775.1 uncultured Lachnospiraceae bacterium | reverse complement strand
GTAAAAGATATCAATACCATGATCGTGTGGCTGGGCCGCAACATGGAACTGAGTGCCGAGGAGAAATATGCGTATCTGAAGACCGATTCCCTGCGGGAAAGAAGTCTGAACTTTATGGATGCCCTGCGGGCGCAGAAGGAGGCGGTGGACTGGAATATCGAGCTTAGTGAGCGCATGTCTGACAAGACGAACCAGTATTACCGGGAGCAGATGCTGCGTCAGCAGCTCAAGGCCATTCAGCAGGAGCTGGGGGAAACCGGCTCCGGGGAGGATGGCGGTAAGGACAAAGATTACGCAAAAAGGATCGAGGAAGCAGGACTGCCGGAAGATGTGAAGAAGGCAGCGCTGGAAGAACTTGGTAAACTTTCCGTGCAGCAGCCGGGCAGTTCAGAATCCGGTGTGATCCAGAATTACCTGGATTTTATTCTTGCACTTCCATGGAAAAAAGAGGAGCGGGAAGGGGCTGATCTCACGAAAGCAAGAGAGATCCTGGACGCAGACCATTACGGATTGGACAAGGTTAAGAAAAGGATCATCGAGCACCTGGCCGTTATGAAGCTGAAACATGATAAGAAAGGATCGATCCTGCTTCTTGTCGGCCCTCCGGGAACCGGGAAAACAAGCCTGGGCAAAAGCATTGCCAGAGCGCTGGACAGGAAGTATATACGCCTGAGCCTGGGCGGTATCCGGGATGAAGCGGAGATCCGTGGACACCGCAGGACCTATGTCGGTGCAATGGCCGGACGGATCCTGGGCGGTATGAAACAGGCAGGTGTGACAGACCCGGTGATGGTGCTGGATGAGGTGGACAAGCTTCTTGCAGGAGGTTTTTCGGGAGATCCGGCAAGTGCTCTTCTGGAGGTGCTTGACCCGGAACAGAACAGTACTTTTACCGATCACTATCTGGATCTGCCCTATGACCTTTCGGATGTCTTTTTCATTGCAACAGCTAATTCGACAGATACCATCCCCGGTCCGCTTCTGGACAGAATGGAAGTGATCCAGGTGTCCAGCTACACTGAGGATGAGAAGTTCCATATTGCCAGAGAACATCTGCTCGGGCAGGCGCTGGAGGAGGCCGGGCTGACTCCGGATCAGCTTCTTGTGCCGGATGAAACGATCCGGACAGCGATCACAGACTTCACTATGGAAGGCGGTGTGAGAGGTCTTAAAAAAGTCCTGCTTAGTATGGCCAGAGCTGTCAGTGCCCAGATCGTTACAGGACAGGCGGTGGATCTGCCTAAAGAGATATTGCCTGAGGAGCTGGAGGAAATGCTGGGCAGGAAAGTGTCCCGTCATGATGCAGCCGGGAAAGACAATCCTCCCGGTATTGTGACCGGGCTTGCCTGGACACCGGCAGGCGGCGAGATCCTGTTTATCGAAGCGGCCTCAATGCCGGGGACAGGGCAGATCATCCTGACCGGTCAGCTGGGTGACGTGATGAAAGAATCTGCACGAATCTCTCTGAGCCTGTTAAAATCCAGACTGCCGATGTCTGCGGTGAATTTTAAAGAGCAGGATATACATATCCATGTTCCTTCCGGCTCCACACCCAAAGATGGACCCTCAGCAGGGATCACGATCTTTACGGCTCTTGCCTCCCTTTTTACCGGCAGGAAGGTAGATTCGGCACTGGCAATGACCGGTGAGATCACCCTGCGCGGCGTGGTCATGCCTATCGGCGGCCTGAAGGAAAAATTACTGGCAGCCGGGAGGGCAGGTGTGACAAAGGTATTGATTCCCAGGGAAAACATGGCGGATCTGAGGGACATCCCCCAGCAGGTGAAGGAGCAGATCCGTATCGTACCGGTCGATACGATCGAGGATGTCCTGCGGGAGACACTGGGTATATCCCTGCCCAGGCCGGAGACTCTGCTTCTATCGGAAGGCTTTCTCACAGCACCTGAATTCAGGGAGTAACCAGGAGGTGCAGTAAAAAGAAAATAATACCCTTAAACAGCGGCATCCCCTTTTCCATATAACGGAGAAGGGGGTGCTGTTTTGTTCGGGACAAAACGATTCAGGAACTGGTATTATTATTTCCGCAGTGGTATGATAGAAAAAAGCAGATTAATAAGTGATATAGAAAAAGGCCAGTGAAAAAGGCCGGTTTCAATAAACAGGGTTTCAGTAACAGGAGGCAGAATGCAGCAGCTTTCTTTTGGGGATATGGATCAGGCGGTTTCCCAGCCGCTGGCTGCCAGGCTCAGGCCGGATAATCTGGATGCTTTTGCAGGGCAGGAGCATCTGGTCGGCTCTGGCATGGTATTAAGGAGACTGATCGAGCGGGATGAGATTTCATCGATGATCTTCTGGGGCCCGCCAGGAGTAGGCAAGACAACGCTTGCACAGATCATTGCGAATCGTACAAGATCCCGTTTTATTACCTTTTCAGCTGTAACCAGCGGCATCAAAGAGATCCGCAAGGTCATGGAGCAGGCTGAGGAAGGCCGCCGGATGGGGATGCGGACGATCCTGTTTGTAGATGAGATCCACCGCTTCAACAAGGCACAGCAGGATGCCTTCCTTCCTTTTGTGGAGAAGGGGAGCATCATCCTGATCGGTGCTACCACGGAGAATCCTTCTTTTGAGGTCAACGCCGCCCTCCTGTCCCGCTGCCGTGTTTTTGTATTAAAGGCACTGACGGCGGAAGATCTGTTTACACTGCTTAAGCATGCATTGACAAGCGAGAAAGGCTTTGGGAAGGAATATGTTGTGATCGCTCCGGATGTCCTCCATCTTATTGCAAACTTTGCGAATGGGGATGCGCGGATGGCTCTTTCCACGCTGGAGATGGTCGTGCTGAACGGGGAGATCAAAAAGCTTTCTGCTCTTAGTGAGGAAGAGAAAGACGGGTGCTCTGGCAGCGCTCGTTTTCAGGAACTGTCTCCCGACACACCGGTCATCCATGTGACGGATGAGATCGTTGCACAGTGTGTCAGCGGGAAATCGCTTCTATATGATAAGAATGGGGAAGAGCACTACAATCTGATCTCCGCACTGCATAAGTCCATGCGGAATTCGGATCCGGATGCGGCTGTCTACTGGCTTGCCCGGATGCTGGAGGCTGGAGAGGATCCTTTATACATCGCCAGGCGGGTGGTACGTTTCGCCAGCGAGGATGTGGGACTGGCAGATCCCGGCGCCCTGCCTCAGGCTGTGGCCGCATATCAGGCCTGCCATTTCATCGGGATGCCGGAGTGCAGTGTAAACCTGACACAGGCAGTCATATACATGGCTATTTCGCCCAAGTCTAATGCTATGGATGCTGCCTATATCGAGGCAAGCTCTGATGCCAGGGAAAGACTGGCAGAGCCGGTACCGGTGATCATCCGCAACGGGGTTACACAGCTGATGCGTGATCTGGATTATGGGAAGGGCTACCAGTACGCTCATAATTATGAGGACAAGCTGACAAGTATGCAGTGTCTGCCCGATTCTCTGCAGGGCAGAGAGTATTACCGTCCGACTTCTCAGGGACGGGAAGAAGCGTATGCCAAGCGCCTGGCTTATATTAAGGAGTGGAAAAAGGAGCACAGGCAGGACAGCTGATCCTTCGGATCAATGAGCAATTGTTTACCCATTGGATCAGTACATATTTGTCTGAATACTGGATAACCGGGCAGCGGCTAATAGTTGTATTATAACAGTATTTATGGTAATATATACAGGTAATGATTGTTTGCCATCCTGGCATCGACAGCGTGTGTTTACCTTCCGGTTGCAGGTTAGGAGGTAAAATGATAAAGAATAGAAAGGGTTGTTTCTTTAAGAAGACAGCAGCAGTTTTAATTTCATTGTTCTGCATGGCTGCTCTGACTGTCCCGGTGCTGGCTGATATCCGGGGGACAGCTGCTGTGGCTTCGCAGAGCCTTTTAAGGCAGGATGTTCTTACATCCGGCAGTATCGTGCGGGCTAAGAAAAAGAGTACTTCTCCTTCTAAACCGAAGGAGATACCGAAAAAGGAGCTGAGCGGCAATCCGAGAAAAGATGCGCTGACCATCGCTCTTTCCCAGGTGGGTTACCGGGAAAAGAGGAGAAATGGACGCCAGTATAGTTATTACGGTGGCTGGGCATCCGATTCACAGGCTGCTACAGGTGCTCCCTGGTGCTCAGAGTTTGTCGCCTGGTGCATTCAGAAGGCCGGAGTCCCGGAGGAGTTGTACCCCCGTTTTACTTCAGTATACGCGGCGCGCAATTTTTTCGGACCGCTTGGCAGGGTTTTTGCGGTGGAAGGCGGCAATAAGCATTCTGCAGATTGGATCAAAAAGAAGAATTATGCGGGTGCTATTTCCCTGACGGATATCCAGAGGGGCGACGTTGTTCTTGTAAGACGCAACACGACCCGAAAGTCATCCCCCAGCCATACGGCGATGGTCCGGGATGTTGATGCAGCAGCCGGGATCATCTATACCGTTGATGGGAATGTAGGGAAAGCGCCGACGAAGGTGATGAAGCGCAAGCTGACAGTTAAGCATGTTTATGCCGTTATCAAACCCTTCTATGAATTGTATCCTCTGAAAAACCTCACAGCGGAGTCCGTAGAAGAAAAGGATGAAGAAAAAACATGGTTTTTTCATAATCCTGACGAGGATGAAGAGGAGTCTGAAGAGGATTCCAATGAGCCTATCATCCATGTTACATGGAAAGACCGCAAAGGTGTGACCGGGTATCGTGTCCTGCGTGCTGACAGTCCGGATGGCGAGTACGAGCAGGTGAAGGAAATCTTCGATAGCGCAATCACTTCCTATTATGACAAAAACGTAATAGACGGCGAAACGTATTATTACAAGGTTGTTCCATTTGTTGAGACGGCGAGTGGTGAAGTCGTTGATGGAAGCAGTTATCTGGAAGAAGCAGAGAAAGATGACCAGACAACATGGGTCGAGGTTACTGCCGTATCAAAAGAGCCTGTGACAGAGACGGTATCAGAGACAGCGGAATCAGAGCATAAAGCCGAGCTCATAACAGAGGCAGAAACTGAGACAGAGCTGGAGCCGGTTGAGCCGGAAAAGCCTGAAAAAGAATCCGAGACCCCGGAAACACTAAAAGAAACAGAGTCTGAAGAAACAAAAACCCTTCAGGAAACAGAGGTTGATCAGACAGACACTCAAGAGACAGCGACCGGGAAAAAGATTGAGAAAAGCATCGAGATTGAAGAATCGGAGACGGAACAGCCGGTCATGAAGATTATAAGAGAAACCCGCTGATTTACAAAAAAAGCCGGTAAAAAGCCTTCCTGAACTTTAGGTATAACAGGAAGGCTTTTTTGAAAGTCATACAGTATGAGCAGGAGGATAAAAAGATGGCAAGTGGCAGGATGGAGTTTCATGCGCAGACGATCATGCAGCACGCAAATTTCTCGTTTGTACTCCCTAATGATGTAGAGATGGAAGAGGTCAATGATCTGCGGCATTATGAGAGGCCGCCGAAATCCCTGATCCTTCTGCACGGTCTGACCGGAACAGATACGGACTGGCTGTACGGAGGGGTGGCGCAGCAAATGGCGATCCAGTACAATCTGGCGGTTTTCATGGCCACGACAGGCAATTCCTTCTATCTGGACCGGGGATATGAAGGCGGGAATTTCAGCTCATTTATCGGAGAGGAGCTGCCTGCATATATCCGGAAGGTGTTCGGCTTCTGCCAGAGCAGGGAGGATACATTGATTGCCGGTCTCTCGATGGGCGGTTACGGAGCGATCCATACGGCTCTAGCTTTTCCGCAGAACTTCAGTGCCTGTATAGCCCTGTCTTCCGCCCTTGTACATCATGAAGTAGCACAGACCGGGCAGCGTGAAAACAGCGTGATGCCTCCCGCTATGGTGCGGGATGTATTCGGTGATCCGGAAACTTTGCTGGAATCAGACAGGAATCCGGAGTTTCAGTACCGGAAGCTGAAAGCATTGGGGAAGGAGATCCCCAGGCTGTACCTGGCTATAGGGACCGAAGATGATCTTTATGGAGTCAACCAGGATTTCAGGCGTTTTCTTGAAGCACAAGGCGCTGATTTCGTCTATGAGGACGGCCCCGGTAAGCACAACTGGTACTTCTGGAATGAATATCTGGACAGAGGACTGGCCTGGGCTCTGGGATAAAACTGTCGTAAATGCTTTAGAGGAGTGCAGCTGCAGGGATATTGTTTTCCAGGCAGCTGCATCTTTTTTATTTAAGTATGTTGTATGAAAAAAAGTTTTTTGATATAATGCATTAAAGTGCCAAATTGCCAGCCGGCAAAAATCCGGAGGATGGAAGTTTGGAGTTTTTCAAAGGAGGAGAGTAAAATGAAGAAATTGTTAACAGTAGTTCTGACGATTGCGGCTGTCAGTGCGCTGTGCGCCTGCGGTGGCGGATCCGGGAGCGCTTCTTCCGCAGCACCTGCTCAGACAGAGGCGGCCAGTGAGACAGAGGCAGCCAGCGATACAAACGCTCCGGCAGCAGCAGAGCCAGGCAAG
>CADBQK010000101.1 GCA_902796775.1 uncultured Lachnospiraceae bacterium | reverse complement strand
CCGGTTTCAGATGATTCCTGTATCAGATACAGTTCTTCCGGTATCATATCTTCCGTAAGAATCTCATCTTCGTCCTCATCTTCATCTTCGCCCTCAGTATCCATCTCTGCTTCGATTTCAGCAGCAGATGCCCGGGCCGCTGCAGATACCTGCTGTGTATCTCCGGTTTCTGCGGGCAGTACCTCCTCGTCCGCCTCTTCTTCCGGCATTTCCTGTACAGGCTCTGCCTCAGGTGCAGGAATATCATCCGGCAGCTCTTCCTCTTCGTCCTCATCATCACCGAAGATCAGAGCAAGCTCCTCCATGATCCGGCGGGAAGAAGCGCTCTCCTTCCTGTCAGCAGATAAAAATCCATTTTCTGTATCAGAAAACATATCCTCTTTTGTGTACATATCATCATCCTGCCCGGATACAGTTACAGCTTCCAAACCAGCAGGCATTTCCCGTTCGTATACGGTCTCTGTGTCTTCTTCCTGTGCCTCGATCTCATCATAATCAGGAATCCCTGCTTCTTTACGGATCCTTCCGAACAGATCTCCAAAATAGTCTTCCTGATCGCTGCTCTCCTCAAGAATGATGTCCTGATCTTCCTCTGCTTCCTCAGCTATATCTGCCTCCTCGCGGATTTCTTCTGCCAGTGTCACCTCTTCCGGCGCTTCCTGATTTGATGCAGTAAAAGCAGTCTCTTCCGCATGATCAGCCGGTGCTGCCTCTTCCATCTTTTCTTCAGGAATCTTTTCTTCTTCTGCCTGTATTTCTGTTTCCGGATTGATCTGGGAGAAAAAGCTCTTCACAGCATCTGCCAGCTCTTTATACTCATCCTGCGGGGACTCCATATCCAGCTGGATATCCCGTGAGGCAGACTCTTCTGTTTGTCCGGCTGCATAATCTTCCGGAGCGGCTTCCTCCGGATACCGGGCGGTCTCTTCTGCAGCTTTCTCTCCTTCCGGTTCCGGCTCTGCCATTTTTTCTTCAGCTTCCTGTACTTCCGGCTCGACTGCTTCTTCAGCCTCCTGATTGTACAGCTCTGCAGCTGCTTCTTCAGCTTCCTGTACTTCCGGCTCTGTATTCTCTTCTTCAGGTTCCTGAATATCCGGCTCAGCTATTACAGCTTCCGGCTCCTGGATATCCGGCTCTGTCTTTTCTTCCTCCGGCGCCTTTACGTCCGACTCTGTTACCGGTTGTTCTTCGTACAGGATTTCTGCTTCTTCTCTTTCTTCCGCTTCTTCGGAGGCTGTCTCTGCTTCCGAAATCTCCGCAGCCGGCAGCTCCTCTAATTCGGCGGCCTCTGCCTGCTGCGATACCTCTTCTATATCAGCATCTAAAGCTGCATCAGCAATTCCATCAGGTACAGCAGCTTCGGATACCGGCATTTTATCATCTTCTTCAATCTGCTCGTATAGAACAGGAGTATCGGATGGTCTGGCATCACTAACACTCTCAATATTATGCTGCTGGTCCGTGTTTTTTCCACCTGTCATGATATTTTCCGGCAGCTGATCTTCGATCACATTTTTGATCCTGTCTCTGACCCTGTTCTTCTTATCAGCCCAGAACTGTTTGAAAGTAAACTTTCCAAACAAGCCTTTTGATACAGGTTCTTCCTCATAACCGCCAGCTGACTCTTCCACATCCTCGTCCATCTGCTTCGGCATGGAAGTTTTCATTTCTTCTCTCGGGCTTTCTGCAGGCGGAGTGCTTTCAGCAGCTGATGCTTTCGCTCCAGCCGCAGCCGTGGAATCTTCATCTGATCCCTGCAGGATCATCCGGACTTTGTCCCTGTCATAGACAAGTGTAGCAGCAGCCCGGCCATCTGCATCCTTTGGTACTTCAACATCGACGGGATTAATCTTTCGGCGGGCTAATGCCTTCTCGATCATTTCGATATCAATACTGCCGTCAAAAGGCCTTTCCAATCCGCTTACCGGTCTGACAGGCTCTGTGTTTACCCTGGCCAGATCTTCCTGAGCTTTCGCTTCCTGAGCTTTCTCCTCCTGAACTGTTTCCTCCTGGATCTTCTGCTCTTCTGCAATCTGGTCAGCCGCCTCGACCAGGTCATCAATTGCCTGCGATATCTCTTCTGCAGGAGCTGCAGGGCTGATTTCCCTGAAACCGCCCGCCTGAGGAGTCACCTGAGCAGCTACAGAAACAGCTTCGCGTGCAGCCGGTTCGATCGGTTCGGCAGGCTTCTGCTCAATCTCTTCAACTACCTTCATCGCCAGCTCTTCACCTTCATCAATCTCTTCCGGGCTTCCCGCAGAAGCGATTACCTGCTGTGACATTCCGGCCTGAGAAGTTACGACTGTATCCTGGGGAACCGCCTCCTCCTCAAGGGCATCCTCCTCCTTAGGAACTGCCTTCTCTCCAGGGACAGAACCCTCTTCAGAAGCGAACTCCATCTCTGTTAACGCTAAAGCATCCTCTTCATCGACAGGCACCGGTGCCGGCTCCTCCTCTGCAAGCGCTTCCTCCTGCTGATCGGCCAGCGACTCCGGCAGCGGCTCTCCCGTAATGGAACACTTCAGTACAATCGCCTTATCTACATACTCGCCATGCCCAAACCACAGTATGATCTCGTCACATTCATGCAGACATTTCTTTGTCTGTCCGCTGGCTTCATAGAGGGCAGCAAGCTCATAGGCCCACTCTTCGATATATTCATAGTCTTTCAGTTTTTCAAGGGTATCGATCAGGACAGAGATCCTTTCTCCCTTTGCCTTGTCCAATCTGTACCGGAGAATGTAACGATGAAGATCCTTGGAGGCAACCCCGATAAATTCTTTATAGTAGTACTCCGCTTCAGAATACTCTTCCTTGTATATATACAGGTTTGTCAGCAGATCCAGGATCCTTCTCGTATTTGGCTGTCTCTCATAGACTCGGAGAAGTACTCGTTCTGCTTCATCATATCTCTCAAGCCCCATATAGGTCTCGCCGACAAGGCAAAGGATAGAATTATTCCTGATGCGGTGGATATCCATATTTTCGAGGATCTTTTCAGCCTCTTCATACTTGCCCTGAAGGACCAGGGCTTTTATCTGCTTTGTCAATGCAGCTTCACTCATTTTCGTATTATCCAATTCAACTATCCCTCCGGCAAAATGCATATCGTAGTAATGATACTGCATTTTTTCACACGCTGAAGAATCAGCTTTTACAGACATGAATGCCTTCTCATGCGAGCATGAACGGCGTTTTGACCTTTTGACGCTTTTATCACATTTTAGCACACGAGGTGTAAAATGACAACAAATGAGAAGATTCCCTTCTCCGGCAGTGCCGTGCTGTAGGCTTTTAATGCCCGAAGTTTGCCTGATATGCTGCTTTTGCTTCCTCTTCGGGGCCGGCCGGCTGGTAATCTTCCCGGGACAGATCTCTTTCCTCAATCACACGCATTGTGCCGCCCTTACTCTTAGGCAGGATAATGACCGGCTTGTCCTCTTCATACAAATTGTATTTCGCCACTTCCTCAAGCGGAACTAATGCAGTGTAAACTTTTGCACTTTCCGGATACCAGCATGTTGCATAGTGTATGGCAGCAGACTCATCTATGGTGAATGCATATGCCTTTTCAATCGGGCGGCTCCCATCCTCCACCTTTCCAAATGGTTTCCGGAATGTGCCTCTGTAGATCCGGAGATTACCGTCTTCGTCAATAGAAGAAGCCAGTTCGTCTTTCATCATCCGGATCCGCCTCTCCCTGTCCTGGGCAGGTTCGTTTTTCATGACACGGGCCAGTATATTGACAAACCCGGCATCTACAGCACCTGCAGACTGCACCTGAAGCAGCAGGGGCAGCTGGACACTTGCGGGAATCTTTCCTTCGCGCAGATAGTATTTGTACCACTTGAAAGTTTCATCAGAGTCTCGCCCGTATGTATGAGACAAATATGAAAAACAGGATGACCATTCGATCAGGTCCTCAGTCCCCTCCTCAGTCAGCACTTTCAGGTCTGCCAGTGCTTTACGCATCCTGGTCTGAACAAAATCGTCCACTTTTGCCTTGTCTTCCAACAGCACATTCCGTACATTACTGCGCGCTTCGATACCAGCCATGTTCTTTCTCCTCCTGATGTTTAAATAGTCAGAATCTGTTTTCCTATTCCTGAGATACATAATCATACCTGCCCAGTATGCGCATCATCTGGGCTGCTTTGACATTTCCTCCTGCCATCGATTGCTTAAACAACTCGATAGCTCTTTCTTTATTGATTGCCACACCCTCACCATACCAATAGCAATATGCAAGGTTATACTGTGCACTGGAGTCACCAGCCTGGGCCGCTTCAGTATAAAGACGCAGCGCCTGTACCATATCCTTTGTAACTCCCCTGCCCTTCTGATAACAATAGGCCAGGTTGTTTTTTGATTGGGAATCCCCCTGTTCCGAAGCCAGCTGATACCACTTCACAGCTTCCCTGATATTACGCGGAACACCCTGTCCCCATTCATAGCAATAGCCCATTTCTCCCTGGGCTTTGACAATCCCGCCATAAGCAGCCATTTCACGCCATCTGGCAGCTTCCTGCAGACTTCTGGGTACCCCCAGTCCCTCATCGTAGCAAATACTTAGCTGATACTGGGCAGGGGCATACCCCTGATTAGCCGCTTTTAAAATCAGCGTAATCGCAGAAGATACAGCAGCCCCCTCCTCTCCGCCAAGCAGTTCCATGCCTTCCTGGAACATTTCTGCTCTCGTATCTGCAGGGATCGTACCAACCTCCCAGTTGATTTCTGTACGGGCTTTTTCTCTTTCTTCTTCCCTGATATTATCTTCCGGTTTTTTCTCTTTGGCAGCCCCCGGCTCCGGAACGTCTCTCTCGGCTGCGGGAGGTGTTTGCTCCTCTTTTCTTTCCATCTCCCGCTCCCGGGGGATTTTTTCTGCCTGGACAGAATCATTTTTTGTATCCGGCTCGCCGGACTTGTCAGGAAGAATCTTTTTTTCCTGCTGTACAGCCGAAACAGGCTGTTCATTTTTGTACATACTTTTAAAAATCTCCAGCGCTGCTGTCAGAAGCAGATCCGGATCTGCAGGCTTCCCATCGCCGGAAAGGCTTAATTTGATACTATCCAGACCCAGCTTCCAGGCCAGATCTCTCCTGTGTTTAAATGATTCCGAAGATTCGGACGCCATCGTCTGTAAATGCAGAACCAGTCCTGCTTTTTTTAACTTATCTTCACGAATGTTTCCCTGCATCACATGTATACCTGCAGAAGAAAGCTGCTTCAGTACCGGTCCAGCCTCCTGCCTGCTTTCATCCGCAACATTCACGTAAATATATTTATTCATACCCCTACCTCCGCAAGAACCCGCAGAATCTTCAGGAACCATTTTATCCGGGTGTTGACTGCAAAATGATTCATGGTATAGTAACAGAAGCGGAACCTTCCCGCAAATTGGCGCCAGGTATATAATGATAACCGAATTCTGTTTATGCAGCTGCAAGACCTGGCTCCCATCCACCGTGCAGCCTGCAATCCGTCTTTTCAGAGTATTATACTTACTCCAAATACCGTAAACCAGAAAGGAATCAAGCCGCATGTTTACACTATGGGCAAAAACGATCAAAAACAATCGGCTTCTTCAGGATGTTTCCATCCAGGACGATTCCGATGACCGCAGGACTGCCAAAGTCCTGCATGCTGTCACGTTGGTCTGCAGGGAATTTGACCTGCCCGAGCCAATCTGGCTGGACTCCAATATCCGGGATTTCAGGCGGTCATCCAAAACCCGTTTTACACAGGATAGTTTTATTGAAACACTGCCTTTTGATTATCTGGAGATCCAGATCATCGAAGAAGATCCCTGACAGACACGAAACAAGGGGAGGACGCCTGGAAATAGGCCGTTCTCCCCTCCTTTGTTTGTAAGGAACTGTTCATCGCCCTGTACTCCGGGCCTGTGTGTCTCCCTCAGTACGTATGCTGCAGCAGATACCTGTCATCAGGCATCAAGCTGCATCCATCAGCATACCGATCCGCATCATACTGCCTTCAAAAGATGCAACGAACTTTCCGTCATTTGCTTCAACAATCTTACGTGCCGCATCAAAACTGCCATCCGATACAGCTGCCCTGGCAGCCTCCTGCATATCCTCAGCTACCTGGATCCTGGCTACATATACTACTTTCCCATCCTGTACATAGGACTCGATATAGTTCTTAACCTGATCCGCGGACAAACGAACGATCTGATCAAAAATGTTCGAGATCAGAATAGTCAGGCTGGACTTGTCCATATCAATGATGACAGGCTTCTCCGGAGCTCTCATGGCAACCGTTATGCCCCTCTGTTTCAGTGTCGGACGGTATGTCTTGCGCACTTCCTTATTAAGCTGGACAAAATTGACTCTGCCGCTCTCTTCTGCCTGCTGAGCCAGAACATCTTCCTTAGATGCCTGCACCTCTTCTGCTTTTGCTTCCGGACCAGGATAAACATGAGTCTCGCCGACAGCGGGAATCGCTGCACCGTCCGCTCCTGTGCCGGATACTCTCAGCACATCCTCAATTTCACTGGCAGTCAGCACCTGTGTCTTCTGCTTGGGAACCACTTTATCTTCCTGCAGGACAGGACGTACCGGCTCCTGAACTGCTTCCTGGCTTCTGGCAGCCTCCTGCTGCTCACGGTTTTCTTTCTCAGCGGAAGCGATGACCTTGCTCAGATCCATCATCTCCCAATCCTGCTCTTCTTCTATACCCAGCCCCGGCTGGATAAACGGATCCTGAGCAAAATCGATCTCAGGCTGAGGCTGTTCTTCCTCACTTGACTGGGAGATACCGGTTACGATCTCCTCAACTGTCGATACAGGCTCCGGCTCCAGCGGCAGCGGTTCGTACTCTTCCTCTTCCTCTGCTGCAGCAGGTGACATCCCGCCGGTTGCATAGGAAAGCAGGCCGACCAGCTCTATAACAGCCGCCACACCTGCCAGTACATAGGCAAGTTTTATACCATGGAAAGTGTAGGATTTCTTCGTAACGACCAGGTATACGATACCTGCATTCACCAGAATCAGCAGAATTCCTTCAAAGAACGCCCCAAAGGGATAGGGAAGCCTTCCGAAAGAAGCAGCTATACCCCGCACGATCGTCCCTACAATGGAGCAGCGGAACAGGCGTGCTGCCTTGATCCTTCTGACAATGCTGAAGTAGCAGCGCACAGTCCAGATATATGCCACGACTCCCAGTGCGATTGCACCATAACGGGGCAGCGTACCCTGCATATGGATCAGGCGATAGATTCCGTACGCGATCACCGCACCGCCGGCAGCCATGATCAGGACAGCCAGCTCGGAGAAAACCCGGTCAAATACAGTCAGGTATACACCATCATATCCTCTGACCTGACCAGTTGCAATAATACAGAATATAAGTGCGATCACGAAAATGACCAGTGCAATGATCCCGACCATTCTGGCAAGATGGAAATAATCACCCTTCTTGGAAAAAGACTGCTGTGCATTATAAAATGAATCCTGGTAAGTAAGTGCATCATCCACAGCGGTATAGATAATATATTCCCCGTTCACATCCTTAAAATCCTTGGAAACTGTCTCGGAATTAAGAAGTCCGGGAGACAGTGAGCTTTTCAGGGAAACTTCACCGTCTGTATTGGTCACCAGAGCATAATGTGTACTGGACTCGATCCGGTCCTTCGCATCATCTCCACTGGAAACGATCGCATAATGGTCCGCATCCTGGATCAGGAATGAAAAATTGGTATCCTTGCCCATGTTATTTTCTACCATGGTCGCAAGAAGCTCTTCATTCCCCTCCTTTGTCACCTGAGAATCCGCCTCCATAGCCTTCAGAAGGCCGGCAAGCTGATTAATGCTTTTTGCATACTGCTTGGCAAAACTGGCACTGTCATAGAAATTTGAACTGTAAGTGCCGCTGGCATACCTGTCCTCTATATACTGGTATGTTACATATCCGGAAATAAGGGCAACCAGGCAGGCAGCCATCAGGACGATCCTCATAAACACCTTAACAGGCGTACTCTTAAACAGAGACCACTCGTCCTCCGGGATCTGGGCTTCTTCGCCGGTTGGCGAATCATATGTTACAACCTGCTCGTCGTCAACATTATCCCAGAAATCATTTTTCTTCTTCCTGGCCATAACCATCCTCCTAACCTTTATGATGATAAAGACTATTGACGTTTTTATCATATAATCCCGGCTCACATTACCGGTGTTATGCCACTTGCATCATTGTACTACATCTATAAGCATTCCGTCAAGGAGACGATTCTGCCTGTGCCATTCCCTGAAAACTACCATACAATTCTTCCAGGAATTGCCGGCAGCCCGCCAGAAGCTCCTTGCCCTCTTTGCCCCGGATATCCAGTGAAAACTCCGGAAGCCGGCCTTTTCCTGCCCGGAAGTGAATACTATTCCCGAAGATTCCGGCAAGGGCATTGATCCCCCCGGCATCCAGAGGTGCGCTGGCTGTCATCGTGAAAACCGCTTTTCCATCCATTATCTTCACATCCTGGACATAGGCCCGGTGTGCAAGCGCCTTGATCAGCGCGCTTTCCAGCAGGAACCTGGCACTGTCAGGAGGATCTGAGAAACGGTCGATCATCTCATCCAGGATATCGCTATAGTCTTCCTCGTCCCGGATTGCCGCTATTTTTTTATAAAGCTCGAGCCGCTGCAGCTCATCCGGAATATAGGAGCCGGGCAGATAGGCGTCGACCGGAAGCTCAAGTATTGTTTCAAAAGTCTGCGGCCTGCTCTCTCCTCTGACATCCGCAATCGCATCTGCCAGCAGTTTGCAGTACAGATCATAGCCGACTTTCGCGATATGTCCGCTTTGCTTCTCCCCCAGCAGGCTGCCTGCCCCGCGCAGCTCCAGATCCCGCATTGCGATCCTGTAGCCTGATCCAAGTCTTGTAAATTCCTTGATCGCAGCCAGCCTCTTCTGTGCAGTTTCTTTCAGGAGTTTATCTCGTGAGTACATCAGGAATGCATAAGCCATCCGTCCGGATCTGCCAACACGCCCGCGCAGCTGGTAAAGCTGGGATAGTCCGAATCGGTCAGCGTCCTGAATGATCATAGTGTTTACATTCGGTATATCAAGGCCGGTCTCAACAATAGTGGTTGCTACCAGTACATCGATCTCCCGGTTCACAAAACGGTACATCACGTCTTCGATTTCTTTTGAGGACATCTGTCCGTGGGCATAGGCCACCCTGGCTTCCGGCATCAGAAGACGAATCATCTGCGCCGTATCCTGGATTCCTTCTACGCGGTTAAAAACATAGTAAACCTGCCCTCCTCTGGCCAGTTCCCTGCTGATTGCTTCCCGTACCATCTCCGTGCTGAACTCCATCACATATGTCTGGATCGGGAGCCTGTCAGAAGGTGCTTCTTCCAGGAGACTGATATCCCGGATCCCGATCAGGCTCATATGCATGGTACGTGGAATGGGAGTTGCTGTCAGTGTCAGTACATCTACGGTTTCACGCATCTTTTTGATCTTTTCCTTATGCGCCACACCAAAACGCTGCTCTTCATCTACTACCAGCAGTCCCAAATTATGAAAAACTACATCTTTTGAAAGAAGACGGTGCGTTCCGATCACAATATCCACCCTGCCTGCAGCCAGATCGGCCAGAGTCTGCCGGATCTCTTTGGTTGTACGGAAGCGGGAAAGCACCCCGATCTTTACAGGATAATCCTTCATTCTCTGAGTAAATGTCGCAAAATGCTGCTGGGCAAGGATGGTTGTCGGTACCAGAACAGCTACCTGCCTGCCTTCCTGCACCATTTTAAATGCTGCACGAACAGCAACTTCCGTTTTCCCGAAACCAACATCCCCGCATAGCAGACGGTCCATGATCTTCGTGCTTTCCATGTCCGCCTTTACATCCCGGATCGCAGCAAGCTGGTCACCCGTTTCCTCAAAGGGAAACAGCTGTTCAAACTCGCCCTGCCAGACTGTGTCCGGGCCGCAGCTAAAGCCTTCTCTCGATTGACGTACAGCATACAGACGCACCAGATCCTGCGCCAGCTCCTGCAGCGCTCTGCGCACACTGCTCGTCGTCCGGTTCCATTCCCGTCCGGAAATACTGTTCAGTTTCACACCGCTTGTATCTTTAGCGGCAAATTTCTGTATCAAGTCCAGGCGGGAAGCCATTACATAGACACTCCCGCCACCAGCATACTCGATCTTGATATGAGCCTGCAGAGTCCCGTCCCGGCGGATCTCTTCAAGCCCCCGGTAAATTCCGACTCCGTACTTTTCATGAACCACATAATCTCCAGGCTTCAGATCTCCAATTGTCTGAATCCCGGCATTCCCGCCGGTTGTCTTCCTCCGCCTTTCTTTCTTCCCTTTTTCTCTTCCGAAGATATCACTTTCAGTCAGAATGGCAAAACGGATCTGCGGATATTCGATCCCCCCTGCCAGATTCCCCCGTACTACCATGATCTGCTTCGGAGCCAGCTCATGATCTGTATCTTCCGTATAAAATGCCGCAAGAGATTCGTCCATCAGATCTCTGGCCAGCTGCTGCCCCCTGAGCGAAGATCTGGCTGCCAGGATCACGCGGTACCCCAGCTTCTTCCATCTGCCAAGATCTGTCACCAGCTGATGGAAATTCCCCAAATAATTCCGTATCCCGACAGCTTCCATGCTGCAGGCATAGACAGGAGAAAAGAAACGGCGCACCGGAGAAAGGGTATATAATAGAAGTGCTCTCATCGAAGAGATCTGCTCTGACTTCTGATCAAAGTCTTCTTTCAGCCACCCTTGCCCGGACAGGGCATATCCTTCGCGGACTCTGGACTCCATAGCACCGGCCAGCTGCTGTGAAGCCGCTTCCCCGGCCTCAATCAGCCGGTGGGGTTCATCCAGGATCAGCAAGCTGCTTTCATCATCAAAGTAATCCAGCAGGCTGCAAAGAGACATCTCTTTCGGGAAATAATAGTCCAGATAAGTATCTGCATTTGCATAAACCGGACTCTCCTCCATGGCCTCCAGGAAGCTTTCTGTCGTTTCCTCCAGCCTTTTTGCCGCCTCCGGACGTCCCCTGCCTCGCAGCTTTGCCGCCTGCACGGCAAGCTCCTCCCGGATCCGCTTCTGCCCTCTCGCCTTTTCCTCTTCTGTAAACAGATATTCAGCTGCCGGGTAAATACGGGCTCCTTCCAGCTGATGAAGAGACCTCTGACTCTGAGGATCAAATCTTCGAATTGAATCGATCTCATCATCCCATAGTTCGATTCGAAGCGGTGATTCCCCGGACTGATTATATACATCAATAATCCCGCCGCGGATAGAAAACTGACCGGGAGCTTCCACCCGGGATACTCTTTCAAACCCCATCTGCACAAGCTGCCCGGCAAGAATGGCTGTATCCAGCCTGTCTCCAGGCATGATATCCATGCAGAAACTTCTCAGATAATGGAGCGGAAGAAGCCTGTCCAGCAAAGCCTGCACTGTCGTGACGATCGTTACAGGTTCTTCATCCAGCAGGGGGCGTACAGCAGATAGTCTTTCCCCTGCAATCTGGTCACTGTGGATATCTGCATGATAAAACATCAGATCTTTTGCAGGATAATACCTGACATTTTTATCAAAGAATCGATAATCCCTGCAGATTTCCAGGGCTCTGGTCTCACTGTATGTTACGAACAGCTTCCGGGGGAACCCCTGTCCGGCGCACCAGGCCAGATGGCATTTCTGCGTATCAATGCATCCATCTGCCTGCACAGGGGCTTTCTTCTTATTTAAATACTGCACTAATTCCTCAAATGCAGCGAGTTCCCTCATCGGAACAGCAAAAGCTGACATTGCCATTTTTCTTCACCCGCGAATCGATCAGAGATCATCCGGCTCCTGCGAGGGTGCCGGATGTATATTCCTGTTATATTTATTCATTGCCTGAACAATTTCTCCAGCCGCAATAAGCACCGCTGCCTCAGCAGCAGACTGCTCTGCCTCGGCGATCTGCCTGGCATCCTCCCCACTGTACCTTGACAGAACAT
>CADBQK010000100.1 GCA_902796775.1 uncultured Lachnospiraceae bacterium | reverse complement strand
TTCCGTCTTCGGCCTGCCAGGTGCGGAGCGTAATACCGATCACATCATACCCGGCAGCTTTCAGAAGATACGCACAAACGGCACTGTCAACACCGCCGGACAATCCTACAACAACCTTTTCCATACTGGTCTCCCTCCAAACGCCTTTTCATGCCCTAAAGGACTAGCTTCGCGTCGTAAACATGAACGGCGTTTTGACCTTTTGACGCCTTTTGTCATATTTTACCACGTTGGTGTTAAAAAAGATACCGGGTTTGGGGGAATCCTTCCCCTATAGCCGGAATTCTCCTATTGCGCCGTGTCAGCTACGTATGATATACTGCCGTGCAAGAAGGAGGTAATGCAAATGACCCGTTTCGTACTGATGATCATCATGTTAGCGGCCTGTTTCCTGGCTATGGCACTCAGTCTCGCTTTGGAATTACACAGGCATAAAAAGGTTCTGCGCATTGCCATGGTCACCACCGGACTAATCGGCTCAGTTTTGTATGGTTACGGCTATGCACAGTGCTATGGCCTGAATGCTGTATCGATACTCCGCGCCCTGGTGGCGCTTTGCCGCATGTTTACCGGCTCCAGTGATCTGTCATCGATCAAAGACGCCCCCTTAATGAAGAACAATATCGTATTGACTATTTTCTGGATTGGACACTTTCTGGGATTCTATGTCACAGCAAGCGCTTTTGTAACGGCGCTTGGAGACTGGCTTCTCCGTCGTATCCGCATTACCCGTCTGAGCCGCCGATCACTACTTCTGGTATACGGGATCAATGCGAATTCGGTAGCTTTTGCCCGCCGCACAGCAGCAAAAAAGGCGCACGGCGTCCTGTTCGTCGATTCGGCCGGCGGTAAGGATTTCGAAAGTGCCATCAAGGCTTTCGGCGGAATCATCGAGAAGAGCAGTGAAGCACTGGAGGCATCGCAGCGCTTCCTGCACCAGATTAATATTACACCGGGAAAACGGCAGCTGGAAGTAGCCGCTCTGCACTCAGATGGAAAGAAAAACCTGGATTATTGTATGGCGCTCATGGAGTCATTAAAAAAAGCCGGCATAGGACCGGAACAGACATCATTGCTTATCGCGGGAGTCGGCGAGGCTTCGAATCTGCTGCAGGCTCCTGATGGCGGATTTGGAAGCGTCATGGCTTTTGATGATTATGATCTAACCGCAAGGGTAATCGTCAATCAGGTTCCTCCCTGCAATATGATCCGTTTCGACGGGAAGGGGAGTGCCCTGGAAGATCTGCACATCGTGATTGTCGGCTTCGGTCAGATGGGCCGG
Source organism: uncultured Lachnospiraceae bacterium (assembly GCA_902796775.1). The sequence goes on along the minus strand of CADBQK010000100.1, from coordinate 1,936 downwards.
GCGATATTCTCTCATATGCTTGCAAATGGCCAGTTTCATGGCAGTCATTTCCGCGCCGACATTTTTGACCCTTCGCCGCAGAAGGGATTCATGCACGGCTGGGCAGGTGCAGATAAATATGATATTCGCTTCCATACAGCAAACGGTACATCTGAAGAATTCTATACCTTCCTCGACCAGGAGCAGGACAGTATCCGCTGTGTTGCCCTTTGCACAGGCAGCAAACAGGAAAACGAAGAGATAGCTGCCGATCTGGAAAACCTCTTCCATACCTTCACCGCTCCTCCAGTCATTATCCAGACTATACGCGGAGAATATTCATATAAAAACGGCGAACAGCTTATCGCAAACAGCAGCAGCATCTACGAAAATGCTATACTGGATATCTCACGTATAGATGCTATGGCCAGAGAAATCAATGGAATGTATCTCATCGGCGGCAGCAGCTCGGCCCAGGCCTGGAACAGCTGTGATTACTACAGCCGTATGAGCAGCCGTGCAAGCGCTGACTTCTATCCTGCCTTTCTGCGAGCTTCCGGCAGGACGGCAGAGCAGGTTCTGGCAGGCGACTGGCCTCCGGATGAGGAAACAGTAGAATGTCTGGCGATAACAGAGCACCTTCGCTGGTGTGCATATATGTATTTAACCGGTTTTGCCCTGATGCCTGAAACAGTCTATGCACAAAGATCAGACCTTTATGCCAGGCTGAAAAAAGAGGGCAAAAAACCGGATTTTGCCATCGGCAAGGATACACAAAACCGGCTGCACGCCTGTCTGATTCCCTGGGACGAGCTGGATACACTCTCCGCACGTGAAAATGCAGTCACAGGCGGCAGTGTGGATTATAAACAATTAGACAGAAACAATGTGCTGGCGCTCGCCAGGGTATTAGCCGCTGTCCACCCGGATACGGAGAGCAAACATCATGGATGAATTCTTATATGACGCGTTTATCAGCTACTCCCATCGTGACATGAAATGGGCCCGCTGGCTGCAGGGGAAGCTGGAAACCTACCGCATCCCCAAAGAAGCTGGTGAGCCGTTTCAAAACCGGCCCCGGCTTCGGGTTTTCCGTGACCAGACAGATTTGAACGGGGTGGAATTGACGACATCCCTGCAGCAGGAGCTGCGTGCATCCAGATACCTGGTCGTCGTCTGTTCACCGGATAGTGCCTCGTCAAAGTGGGTAAATGAAGAAGTCTCTTTTTTCGAGAGTCTTGGGCGGCAGAATCAGGTCATTGCCTTTATCGTATCCGGCGAACCCGACAGCGATAATCCCTCTCTGGAGTGTTTTCCTCCTCAGATGCGCAGCATGGATGGCCGTCATCTTCTGGGAGCAAATGTCCAGGAAATCGGTAAAACAAAAGCCCTGCTCAAAGTAATCTCCATACTGATCCAGATACGTTTTAACAGGCTTGTAGATCGTGAAAAGCAGCGCAGACGTCGCACGATCCTAACCACTGCAGCAGTGGTTTTGATCATTGGCTCATCAATTGCGGCTCTGCTCTTGCGAAATGCCAGTATTTCCCGTCGTAACCAGGTACTGTCATACGACATCTACGGAGCAGCGCTTGTCTCTTTTTCCCAGAAGGACGTCTTAGAGCCGGAAGATTTCGAGTTTATTAAGGCATCGGCAGAGGCCGGCAATACCTACGCTGCACTACTTCTGGGAGACTGCTACAGCAAGGGCTGGGGAACAGAGAAGGACGATGCTTGTGCTTTCATCTGGTTTAAAAAGGCTGCAGAAAAGGGAGATGCAGTAGCGATGATGGCTCTGGCCAATTGCTACTTCAACGGTGCAGGGACCAGTGTAGATAAAGAAGAAGCATTTAACTGGAATATGCGTGCAGCTGAAACAGGCTCTGCAGAAGCGATGCTGAATGTGGCACTGGACTATGAAGGGGGTGAAGGCACGGTAAAAGACCCGGATGCTGCA
>CADBQK010000099.1 GCA_902796775.1 uncultured Lachnospiraceae bacterium | reverse complement strand
CATCGGATGGGGGCATCTGGGAGTCCTTTGGGGCAGACAGACTTTTCATGTTTATGTGCGGCAGGGAAGATATACGAAACCGCAGCTTGATAAGACAGGCGAGTTTACACTCAGCATTCCGCTGGGCGAGCCGGATCCGGCGATCAATTCTGTCTGCGGACTGCAGTCGGGCTACCTTATTGACAAGGTAGAGGAAGCACACCTGACTCTGGAGGAACCCTCCGTGAATAAAACACCGGGCATCCGGGAATATCCGCTCACACTCGAGTGCAAGATCATCTATACCAGCGATCTGGATCTGTCGAGAATGCCGGAAGATATCGTTGAGAAGCTGTATCCGCAGAGCGTGCCGAGCAAGTATCCTCTTGCAAACCGGGATTTCCATACCGTGTATGTAGGGGAAATCGTGGATGCTTATATCATCCGTTAGAAGTGGATAGATAGACAGAATTGTCAAGATGTGGACATTCCGGCCGGCTGTTTTCTTGTGCGGGATGTTTGCATGTGATATGATAAGAAACGTGTAAGGCAGGCTGTCCGGGAAGTCCCGGACAGCTGCACTTACAAAGTGCCAGGTGCCGGGCATGCAGCCTTGTTTTAAAAAGCACAGCTCATCGTCCGGTGAAAAGGGAAGCAGGTGCAAGTCCTGCGCGAACTCGTCACCGTCATTCGGGAGCAGGGGCCATTTATCCACTGGGAAACCGGGAAGGAGGCTTCGAAGACTGTTATCATGTATTCCGTCTTCAGATAACAGCTTCATGCGTCTGACCGATCAGCCGGGAGACCTGCCTGACACAGTACAGAAGCAGCCGGGGGACTGGCTGTTTCATGCCACGAGGTATTGGCAGTACGAACGAAACAGGGGAAAACCGGAGATGGCTGGAAGCAGTACTGTTTTTGAAAAAGAGACAGTATCTTGAAATTGTGCCGTATTTACGATGAGGATCCTGCACGTTTCGTAAGACAATTGCTGCCGCCTTTAGGGCGGCTATTTTGTTTTCTGCCGGCAGACCACGCACTTTTTGTTTGACAGACGAGACTTTCAGGATGGTGCAGGTCTGGGATACGAGTTTTTCTTCAGGAGGAGAGACCATGAAAAGAAGATTAGTTACTATGATGCTGGCAGTTTCAACATCACTCCTTTTGCTTTCCGGATGCGGAGGCAGTCAGAGCACAGGTTCTGCGGCAGGTTCAGCAGCTTCTTCCGCAGCAGAACAGACAACGGAGATTGCTTCTGAGACACTGGCAGAGGAAGAATCTGCTCAAATGACTGAAACAGAGGCCGCAAAGGAGCAGGAGGGGCTTGAAGACGGCACCTACAGCGCAAAGTTTACGACCGATAACAGTATGTTCCATGTGAACGAAGCCTGTGAGGACCAGGGTGTATTGACCGTAGAGAGCGGAGCTATGACGATCCACATCAGTCTGGCTTCAAAAAACATCGTCAACCTGTTCCCGGGTACGGCTGAGGATGCGGCAAAAGACGGCGCACAGCTTCTGGAGCCGACGGTTGATGCCGTGACTTACAGCGATGGGACAACGGAAGAGGTCTATGGTTTTGACGTACCGGTTCCGGCAATCGGAGAGGAGTTTGACCTTGCTTTGATCGGGACCAAGGAAAAGTGGTATGATCACAAAGTCACTGTGACAGATCCGGTGAAGGACGGAGTAGTGCCGGGGTATGCAGAGCTGGAGGAAGCTCCGGCAGACAGTGATGTGGAAGAGGAGGCAAGTGCCGCTGAGGATGAAAGCCAGGCGGTTGAGGTCAGCGAGGATCAGGCGGCTGCGAATGCAGTGGCGGAAATGATCGATGCCATTTATGTGCAGGAGAGAACAGATAATACGGATGAGCAGTGCAAGGCTGCAAAGGAGGCATGGGACGCTTTGACAGATGAACAGAAAGAACTGGTAGAAGGCGAGAATGCGGATCCGGATTATTTCGGCAGGGATACAGGCGATGCTTCTGCCGATGACCCGCTCAATGCCGATGAGATCGGGGAGAATGAGCTGCTTGTCGTCAGCTTTGGTACTTCTTTCAATGACAGCCGTGCAGAAGATATCGGCGGTATTGAGAAGGCACTCGCCGATGCCTATCCGGACTGGTCAGTCAGAAGGGCTTTCACCGCACAGATCATTATCAACCATGTACAGGCTCGTGACGGCGAGGCCATTGACAACATGGACCAGGCTCTGCAGAGGGCAGTGGATAATGGTGTGAAGAACCTGATCATTCAGCCGACCCATCTGATGCATGGTGCGGAGTATGATGAGCTGAGTGCAGCGGTGGAAGGCTTTGCTGATCAGTTTGAAAGCGTAAAGATTGCAGAGCCGCTTCTTGGAGAGGTAGGAGCAGATGCTTCTGCAGTAAATGAAGATAAGGAAACCGTAGCAAAGGCTGTGACAGAGGCTGCTGTAGCATCTGCCGGATTTGACAGCCTGGAGGCAGCGGATGCTGACAGCACCGCATTTGTATTCATGGGTCATGGCACCTCCCACACTGCAAAGATCACCTACAGCCAGATGCAGACCCAGATGGACAATCTCGGTTATAAGAATGTATTCATCGGCACTGTTGAGGGCGAGCCGGAGGAAACCGCATGCGCAGCAGTCATCGAGAAGGTGAAGGCTGCCGGATATAAGAAAGTCATCCTTCGTCCTCTGATGGTTGTGGCCGGAGACCATGCCAACAATGATATGGCAGGGGATGAAGAGGATTCCTGGAAGAGCATGTTTACAGCAGACGGTTCCTTTGAGTCCGTCGACTGCCAGATTGAAGGGCTTGGAAGGATCCCTGCCGTGCAGCAGCTCTATGTGACGCACACAAAGAACGTATTGGAAGATAATGAATAGTAAATTTCGTATCATTGCTGCAGCCGTCATGCTGGCCTGTGCCCTTGGCGGCTG
>CADBQK010000098.1 GCA_902796775.1 uncultured Lachnospiraceae bacterium | reverse complement strand
TTCTTCAGAATAAAGAGTCTATTGAAGAAGAAACAGGCTTTGAGTTTGACTGGCGCGAACTGCCTGAGCGCAAGGCAAGCCGTATTGTTTTGACAAAGCCAGTTGATTTTGGCGATAAGAGTCAGTGGGGTGCACAGTTCACCTGGATAGAAGATGTCATGCTGAAAATGAAGAAGGCGTTCAAGAAGTATTTATAGAGAACGAAAAACAGCGGGTATCATCTGGTACCCGCTATTGTTTTACTCAATTAGCTTATTCTTGATAATACGTTATTTCTCGTTTTGCCTGTCCGCCAAGATAGGCATAAACTACGTAGCCAGCATTGCGGACGGAGTCGGCAGCATCTGCACCGGCGCGTTCATTCATGGAAAGCAGAGCTCCGTAGAGCGCCACCACGTTTTTTGCACGATCATCAGTGATTTCACCGTGCTCCTTCTGGGCCTCAGTGATGGCAAGGAGAGTGTCTGATACGGCGCTGATTTTTTGTAACAGTTCTTTATATTCTGCCCTGAGTCCGTTTACCAACGATTGCATTTCAGATACCTGGCGCTGGGCTTCTTTAATCAGAACCTTTCCATCCTCATTCATAAAAAGCCGGACGAGGGTTTCTGCTGTGGCGCTGGTAGCCTGTTGCTTGTTCAGACCCGCAGCCATGAGCTGCTTTATTAAATCGTCAGTCATCACCGTGCACCTCATTCCATTCCCGGATCATCTTTGCTTCGTGTTCTCTGTAATGCCACCACATTTCTATGCTACCGCGATAGATTGCTGAGCACGCTGCACCGCCTTTATTTGTAAATCGGTGCAGCATTCCCTCGTAAGCTAAGTCAGCGTCGATGATAGTATGGACGGAGTCTCCTGGATGTCTAAGATCGCCGTAATTTATATATGCATCCCACGGCTCAAGCTCGAAGTATTCTGGGATATCAATATTGTCGTTGGTCAGTTCTTGAATGGGAATATAAAAGATTTCGCAAAGCTCTTTCACAGTCTCAAGCGAGGGATGATTGATACCGCGCACCCAGCTGCTCACCGTGTCTGGGGAAACACACATGCGCTCTGCCAGCCGCTTTTGTGTCCAGCATTGGTTCTCCATCAAAATCCGGAGCTTCTCGTTTAATGTGCTCATATATAATCACCTCCGTGCTCATCGTAACACTGAGCAGTGGAAGTGTCACCCGATTTATAATCGGCAAGGGGCGGTGCCAGGATGTAGAGTCCTGGTACCGCCTTTTTCAATTAGCTACGGTTGTACTTCTGGCCGATAGCCAGTGCCTTGGAATAGAGGTAGTATGTCTGTCGCTTGGTGATGCCAAGCTCAGCGGCGATCTCCTCGTTTGAAAGCCCATCACGTTCCTTCATTTCGAAGACCTGGGTGATGAGAGGGTTTTCCCTGTTCATCATCTCACGGATCTCTTCGTACTGAAGTTTGGCGTCAAGCTGCTCAATCATGCGGGTATCGGCTTCGCCTTCATATCCAGAATCCATCATCTCATCTCGAGATACTATTCTGGCCTTATGCTGGTCACGATATCGGCAAGGGACTAACCGCAGACGGGATCAAGACAGCAGCAGGTAGTGATTTCTGGCTGGCCACCACCCTGCGGAAGATCCTTCGGAACGAAAAATACATCGGGGATGCCCTGCTGCAGAAGACTGTCACCACGGATTTTCTGACAAAGAAGCGAGTGGAGAATAAAGGCATTGTACCGCAGTACTACGTTGAGGGCAGCCACGAGGCCATCATACCGAAGGAACTTTATATGATGGTTCAGGAGGAGATGGTCCGCAGGGCCAACCTGGAGACGGGCACCGGAAAGCGGCGGATCTACAGCGGGAAGTATGCGCTGTCGAGCATCGTTTACTGCGCTCACTGCGGAGACGTCTTCCAGCGGACCCATTGGAACGTACATAGCAGAAAGAAGATTGTATGGCGCTGTGTATCGCGGTTGCATAAAAAGGATCGGGATTTTGATTGCCCAGCACGGACGGTGACGGAGGCCGATCTTCATGCAGTAGTGGTACAGGCAATTAACGAGGTTTGTGTAAAGCAGGAGCTTTACATTCCGCAGCTAAAAGCCAACATCGAGAAAATGCTCGGTGACAATAACAGCGGCCCGGTGGCGGAGCTCAACCGGCAGATCGGAGAACTGGAGCAGCAGATCCTGCAGCGGACCCGGGCAAAGCAGGACTGCGATGACCTGGGGCAAGAAGTGCTCCGGC
>CADBQK010000097.1 GCA_902796775.1 uncultured Lachnospiraceae bacterium | reverse complement strand
TATTGATTGGCGTGGTAGTTGTCCTGGTGCTTGGGAAGGAGATCTTCCATACTTTCAGGACCCGTGCGATCAGGAAAGGGGGCGGGAGCTTATGATGAGCCAGCTGTTTTCCATCGGTTTTCTGACGGCCTTTCTGGCGGCGGCGGTCCGACTTGCAATGCCCTTGCTCTACGGCGGATTGGGAGAAACGATTTCCGAAAAGGCCGGGATCCTGAACATCGGTCTGGAAGGGGTTATGCTGAGCGGAGCCTTTTTCTCTTTTGCAGGTGCCTGGTTCTCAAAAAGCCTGATCATCGGGCTTTTGTGCGGGGCAGCCGGAGGCCTTCTGGTCAGTACGATCCATTCTTTCCTGAGCATCCATCTGAACCAGAACCAGTCAGTCAGCGGTCTGGCTCTGAATATGCTGTTTCTGGGTCTGACCAGTTTTCTGTTTAAGCTGATGTCTGCCAGCCAGGGGTATATGTCCATCACCACATTTCCGGCAGTGCCGATTCCGGGTCTGTCAAAAATCCCCCTGATCGGTCCGGCCTTTTTCAGCTGTGATGTGCTGACTTACGTGCTGTATCTGCTGGTGATCCTGATCTGGCTGTTCTACAGAAAAACCAATTTGGGGCTCTCTTTTGCTGCCATCGGGGAGAATCCGCAGGCTGCAGAATCTGCAGGGATACCGGTGGGCAGGTACCGCTGGATTGCCATGGCCGTGAACGGGATCCTGGGAGGCATCGGCGGCGCCTATCTGGTACTGGTACAGCTGGGCGTATTTACGGAGGACATGATATCGGGCAGAGGGTATATTGCGCTGGCAACCGTAATCCTGGGCAGATACACACCTTTTGGTATGTTTGGGGCGGCATTATTGTTTGGCGCGGCCAACGCCCTGCAGATCCGTCTGCAGGCTATCGGGGTCTCCGTATCGCCTTTCCTGCTTGCAATCCTGCCTTACGCCCTGACCCTCGTTGCCATGCTGGGAGCCATTGGAAAGAGCAGTGAACCGGAGGCTCTGGCGAAACCTTACAGGAGAGGATCCAGGTAGTCTGTATGCAGCAGCTGCATGGTATGCAGGAGCCTGATATTGCAGTACTGCAGTTCTGACATTGCAGTATGGCAGTATAGTAATAGTGTAGTTTTGCAGTTGTCTGCGGGATGTTTAATATAAGATAGCAGGAATTCTCCCATCCTATCAGGTAGTGGGAGCGTGTCACACAAAAGCGAAGGAGGATAAATGGGATGGGAACACAGATCTATCATGGGGATATCGTATATGCACCGGATGCGGATCATCTGGCCGTGCATGAAGATAGCTGTATTGTTGTGGAGGATGGTGTGATCCGTACTGTATGCAAAGAGCCCGGACCGGAGTATGCCTCTGCTGCGGTGACCGATTATGGGCGGAACCTGATCATCCCGGCCTTTTCAGACCTTCATGTGCATGGCGCCCAGTATGTACAGCGCGGGATCGGCATGGACTTTCTGCTGGCGGACTGGCTGGATCACTACACCTTCCCGCAGGAGTCCCGGTTTGCGGATATGGATTATGCCCGCCACAGTTATGATGCTTTTGTAGAAGATATGATCAAGCATGGGACCTTTCACGCCAATGTTTTTGCCACGATCCATCGCCCGGCCACAGAATATCTCTTTCATCTGATGGAAAAGAGGGGCATGTACGGTTTCGTCGGTAAGGTAAACATGGACATGAACAGTCCGGAATATCTGTGTGAGACAACGGAAGAGTCCTTGCATGAGACGGAAGCCTATCTGGAAAATGTCGGAGGCTGCAGCTTAAGCAGTGATCCGGGATCCGGGACCGGCAGGATGCAGAAAGTCAAGCCGATTCTGGCACCCCGTTTTGCTCCTACCTGCAGTGAAAAACTGATGAAGGGACTTGGAAAGCTGGCCGGAAAGTATCACTGCGGTGTCCATACACATCTGGTCGAATCACTCTGGGAAGCCGGAGCAGCTCTGGAATGTTTTCCCGGATATGAGAGTGATGCGCAGATCTATGAGCAGGCAGGTCTGATGGATCACGGTCCCTCCATTTTTGCCCATGTCATCTTTCCGACAGAGCAGGATTGCCGGATCATGAAGCGGCACGAAAGCATTGCAGTCCACTGTCCGGATGCCACCACCAATATCATCGCAGGGATCATGCCCTTTGATGCACTGGAGAAAGACGGAGTTAAGATTGCTCTGGGCTCTGACATAGCCGGCGGACACGGGATCGCCGTTTACCGCCAGATTGCACGAGCCATACAGCTGTCCAAGCTGAAAGAGTTTTATGAGCCTCAGACAGCCCTGAGAGGTTCCTGTCATCTTCCCGGCAGGACGATCACTCTTGCGCAGGCTTTCTATCACGCCACCAAAGAGGCTGGGGCCGTCTTCGGCAAGGTCGGTTCCCTGGAGCCCGGCTACCAGTTCAATGCCCTGGTCATTGAAAACATGGAAGATTCCTGGACCACCCTCACGGTGGAAGAGAGGCTGGAGAGATTCTGCTATATCGGAGATGACCGCAGCATCCTGGAGCGTTTCATTGACGGGGAAAAGGTGGAGTGCGGCGAATAATCACAAAAAAGCGGCCCAATTCCTAAAACAGGGAAATGGACCGCTTTGTTTGTTTTACCACCGCCCAAACTCGGACAGTTTCAGACCTTCGTTCTTTTCCAGGACGGTTCTCGGACCCCATTCATGGGCAAACAGGAGCAGCGGGTTGCCCTTCAGGTCTTTGATCCGCTTCATATCGGATGTGCCGATGATCTTCTTTATATCGATTTCATCCTGGTTTTCCACCCAGCGGATGTATTCATGAGGCATGTTTTCCATGCGGATCTCAACACCGTACTCCGCATTCAGGCGGTGACGCAGGACATCAAACTGCAGCACACCGACGACACCTACGATGATCTCTTCCATTCCGGTATTATATTCCTGGAAGATCTGGATGGCACCTTCCTGGGCAATCTGCGAGATCCCTTTGATGAATTGCTTGCGTTTCATGGTGTCTACCTGGTAGACTTTGCAGAAGTGTTCCGGCGCAAAAGTCGGGATACCCTCAAAAGCAAAACTCTCTCCGGGCTTGCAGACTGTGTCTCCGATGGAAAAGATGCCCGGGTCGAATACACCAATGATATCACCGGCATAGGCCTCGCTGATTACTTTACGATCCTGTGCCATAAGCTGCTGAGGCTGGGAAAGCCTCAGTTTTTTCTTTCCCTGTACATGGAAGACTTCTTTATCTGCCTCAAATTTTCCGGAGCAGATCCGCATAAAAGCGATACGGTCACGGTGTGCTTTATTCATATTGGCCTGGATCTTGAATACAAAAGCGGAAAAATCCGGATTGAAGGAGTCGATCAGACCGCTGTCGGACATACGCGGCAGAGGCGGCAGGGTCATATCCAGGAAATAATTCAGAAAGAGCTCGATACCGAAGTTGTTCAGTGCAGAGCCAAAGAATACAGGGGAGAGTTCACCTGCGCTGACTCGGTCAATGTCAAACTCATCACTCGCGCCGTCCAGGAGTTCCACATCCTCGCAAAGCCTCTCATACAGCTCGCTGCCCAGCTCCTTCTCCAGATCAGGAGAGTCCATGGTCAGATCCGTATCCACTGCAGCTTTTGCTCCGTTACCGATTTCCGTATAGGCATGGATATGCCGGGTCTGCCGGTCATAGACACCTTTAAACTCGCGGCCGCTGCCGATCGGCCAGTTGATCGGGCAGGTGCGGATACCGAGGACGGATTCGATGTCCTCCATCAGGTCAAAGGGATCCTTTGCATCCCTGTCCAGCTTATTGATAAAGGTAAAGATCGGGATATGCCGCAGGACACAGACCTTAAACAGCTTGATCGTCTGTGCCTCCACGCCCTTGGAAGCATCGATGACCATGACCGCCGAGTCTGCAGCCATCAGTGTCCGGTAAGTGTCTTCCGAAAAGTCCTGGTGGCCCGGCGTATCCAGGATATTGATACAGAAATCCTTGTATTCAAACTGCATAACGGAAGAGGTGACGGAGATACCTCTTTCCTTCTCGATCTCCATCCAGTCCGAAACAGCATGCCGGGCAGTATGTTTGCCTTTTACAGAGCCGGCCAGGCCGATCGCACCTCCGTAAAGCAAAAATTTCTCTGTCAGTGTTGTTTTGCCGGCATCCGGATGTGAAATGATCGCAAATGTCCGGCGCCGCTTGATTTCTTTTTTTAAATCGGCCATAATCGCCTGTCCTCCCGGGGTTATCTATTTTCTTATCTTTTTTAATGGAAATGAAATGATCAAAGCATCAAAACCTGTTTTCCCCGCAGACCTGTCTGAGGTATGCAGTGCTCCGGGGATTGTCTTCAGATGACTGGATCATAGTATTTTGTTCGTATGATAACAGTGCAGGAATACCCGCAGCAACAACTATAACAAAAAAACCTGATTCCATCAACAGGTCTTTCGTATTAGATAGGCAGAAAGGCAGAACTATGGTATACTGATTTTTAAAATCAGGGTGCAGTCTTTTCTTAAAGGGATATTCTGCGTTGTAGAATACATAATACGCAACTGCGCTTTTTGGACATAATTGTCCTTTTCAGGACAAATGATGATTGACCGCTGTGCCTGTCTGTTTCGTGACATAAGGAGAATAAAACGATGAGAAAAAAGGCTCTTGCTGCTGCGGCACTTGCCATTATCATATCCATGGCCGCCTGTGGATCCGCAGGTACCGGCCCTTCCGGTCAGGCTGTCAAAGCTGCATCCGAAACCGTGGCGGAAAGTACTGCGCAAACGGCATCCTTGCAGAAAACCGCAGCGGATGATGCAGGTACGGTATCAGGCGGTATCACAGAGTTTACCTACAGGGATATGATCCGCACACTCGGATATGATCCGGATGATTATGTAGAGCTGAACGATTACAAGAAACTGGATCTGGGCGAGGTAATAGATTCCGAAAAGATGGAAGTGACGGATGAGGAAGTCGAAGCTTATATCAAGGACAGTCTTTTCTCCAGTCCTGCATATGAAAAAACAGATAAGGATACGGTGGGAACAGGGGATATCGTCGGGATCGATTATACCGGTAAGATCGATGGAGCCGCTATTGGACAGGGAACATACAAAAACGTTTATCTGAAAATCGGGGAAGGTATCTTCTTTGAAGACTTTGAAAACGGCCTGATCGGGGCACAGGCAGGAGAGACGGTGACTCTGTCTGTTGATGTTCCGGAGGACTACCGGGCCAGTGACCTGGCCGGAAAGACCATCAACTATGAAATAAAAGTAAATGGGATCTATAAGGAAAAACGGATTGCAC
>CADBQK010000096.1 GCA_902796775.1 uncultured Lachnospiraceae bacterium | reverse complement strand
TTTTTAATTACAGGGGGTAATATATATGATTCGAATCATCCTGCATGGCTGCCGCGGGGCGATGGGGAAAGTAATCACCGATCTGGTGAAGGAGGAGCCGGATTTTGAGATTACCTGCGGTGTAGATGCCGCGGGACCGGATGATAGTCTTCCTTACCCGGTCTTTTCTTCCTTTGATCAGTGTACAGCAGAGGGAGATGTGATCGTTGATTTTTCTATTGCACCGGCAGTGGACGGGCTGCTCGCGGCCGCGGCAGAGAGAAAGCTGCCTCTGGTTTTATGCACGACAGGGCTGAGCGAGGCACAGCTGCAGGCAGTACAGGAGGCTTCCCGCGTGATTCCGGTCCTGCGTTCTGCAAACATGTCGCTTGGTATCAATACGGTCTTCAAGCTGGCTGCGCAGGCTGCTGCGATCCTGGCGGGCAGGGGATATGATATCGAGATCCTGGAGAAGCACCATCACAGGAAGCTGGATGCTCCTTCGGGTACTGCTCTGGCCATCGCGGATGCAATTAATGAAGCGATGGACGGCAAATACACTTACAAGCTGGACCGCTCGGCAGATTATAAGAAAAGAGATGCCGATGAGATCGGCATCCAGGCTCTGCGCGGCGGCAATATCGTTGGTGAGCATGAGGTCTATTTCTGCGGCACAGATGAGGTCATTGAGATCAAGCATACTGCATACTCCAGAGCAATCTTTGGCAAAGGCGCTCTTTCAGCGGCAGCTTTCCTGATCGGGAAGAAGCCGGGTATGTATCGGATGGCGGACGTGATTGGATAGACTGATTAGGGAAAGGTAGAGTAATGGAAACGAAAGAGGAACTCAGACTGAGATATCTGGAGCTTCTCTCTGAGAAGTATCCGACGATTGCGGCGGCGTCTACGGAAATTATCAATCTGCAGGCAATCTTAAGCCTGCCTAAGGGTACAGAGCATGCTCTGAGCGATATCCACGGGGAAGCGGAGCAGTTTTTCCATGTGCTGAAGAATGGATCCGGTGCAGTACGGTCCAAGATCGATGAGGCTTTTGGTAATGAGCTCAGCATCAAGGATAAAAAGGTACTGGCGACAATCATCTATTATCCGGAGCAGAAGCTTAAGCTGATGATGGCGGAAGAGGAAAATAAAGAGGATCTGTATAAGACGATCTTCAGCCGCCTGATCAGGGTCTGCCAGCACTGCCAGACAAAATATACCCGTTCAAAGGTCAGGAAGGCCATGCCGGAGGATTTCCGCTATATCATGGAGGAGCTGATCTATGAGCAGGCGGATGTTGCCAACAAAGAAGCTTATTATAATGAGATCATCAATACCATCATCCGGATCGGCAGGGCGAAGGAGTTTATCGTGGCACTGTGCAACCTGATCCAGAGGCTGGTTATCGATCATCTGCATATCGTCGGCGATATCTTTGACAGAGGCCCGGGCGCACCGGCGATCATGGACCGGCTGATGAATTATCATTCTGTGGATATCCAGTGGGGGAACCATGATATTCTCTGGATGGCAGCTGCATCCGGACATCCGGTCAGTATTGCGACAGTCATCCGTATCAGTGCCCGTTACGGCAACCTGGATACGCTCGAGGATGAGTACGGGATCAATTTTATGCCGCTGGCCCAGCTGGCACAGACCTACTACCAGGATGACCCCTGCTCCCTCTTCAATATTCATCACCTTGACAGGGAGAAGGACGGTGTCGGACTGGTCGAGGAGCGCCTGAATGAAAAGATGCACAAGGCGATTTCCATTATTCAGTTCAAACTCGAGGGGCAGCTCATGGAGCGTCGTCCGGAGTTTGGTATGGAAGAGAGGCGCCTGCTGCACCGGGTGGATTATGAGAAGGGGACCATTAATCTGTACGGCAAAGAGTACAAACTTCTGGATACGAACTTCCCGACCATCGATCCGAAGGATCCGTATAAGCTCAACGAGGAAGAAGAGCTGGTCATGGAGCGTCTGATCCACAGCATCACCACCTGCGAAAAGCTGCAGAGACATGCCGCATTCCTGTTCACGCATGGCAATCTGTACCTGTGCATGAATAATATCCTCTACTATCATGGCTGTATCCCGATGAATGAGGACGGATCATTTAAGGAACTCGAGCTTTACGGGAAGAAGTATTCCGGAAAAGCTCTGTGCGATTATCTGGAGTCCTGGTCCCGGAAGGGATATTATTCACCGGAAGGCTCCAAAGAGAAAGAGCTTGGACGTGATCTGATGTGGTATATCTGGACCGGAGCCAATTCCCCGCTTTTCGGAAAAGACAGGATGGCGACTTATGAGCGCTATTTCTTAGCGGAGAAAGAGACCCATGAGGAGCATAAGGATCCCTATTATAAGCTGTATGAGAATGAAGAGATCTGTGACAAGATCCTTGTCGAATTCGGCATGGATCCGGAAAACTGCCATATCGTAAACGGACATGTACCTGTTAAGACGAAGAAGGGGGAAAAGCCGATCAAAGGCAACGGTAAGCTCCTGGTGATCGACGGCGGTTTCTCTAAGGCGTACCAGCCTACGACCGGTATTGCCGGCTATACGCTGACCTACAATTCCTATGGTCTCAAGCTTATTACACTCGAGCCTTTTGAGAGTGTGGAGAAAGCGGTACGTGAGGAGACAGATATCCATTCCGAGTCCAGACTGGTTGCCACGGTAGACAAGCGTATGCTGGTAGCGGATACCGACCGGGGCAGAGAGTTGAAGAAAGACGAGGAGCATCTGGAAGAGCTGCTGGCAGCTTACAGGGGCGGCCTGATCCGTCAGAAGAAATAAATAAACAGAAAGCAAAAACAACAGATTCACTGAAGAAGAGGTCAGATCATGTCATTACATTTGCTGATTGGCCAGAGTAAGGCGGGAAAAACTTCCCGCCTTTATCAAATGCTGATAGAGAGAAGCTGCGGGCAGCCTGATGCCAGGCTACTTCTTCTCGTGCCCAGACAATATTCTCTGCAGGCACAGAAAAAACTGCTTTCCCTGCATCCCAGGTCTGCGGTGATGAATGTCGATATTCTTAGTTTTGAGCGGCTGGCCTATCGCGTATTTGAGGAGACGGGGACCAGTATGCGGCAGATCCTGGATGAGACAGGCAAGAGTATGATCATCCGCTCCCTGCTGCTGAAGCACAAAGAGGAGCTGCATGCCTTCCGCGGCAGTATCGGGCGGAGGGGTTTCGTCGAGCAGATGAAGGCGATGATCTCAGAGCTGCTGCAGTACGATATTACTCCAAAGGCTCTGGCAGAGGCTGCGGCCCGCACAGGCAATAATCCCAGACTTTACGGGAAGCTGCGGGATATCCAGCTGATCTACCAGGCATTTATGGATTTCATCCGGAAAAAGTATATCACAGCCGAGGAACTGCTGAGCATTCTTTGCGAGGTACTTCCTCAGTCTGCGGGTATCCGTGAGTCTGTTGTATTTATGGATAATTTTGCCGGATTTACTCCTCTGCAGTATCGGCTGATCGAACAGCTGGTGACTCTTTGCCCGCAGGTCTATATGACCCTCTGCAGTGACGGGGTCACAGAGGAAGGAAAAACTCCGGAGCCGGATGATGTATTCTGCCTGACAAAGGAAACAGCATCCCGGCTGGCCGGCATCTGCCGGGCTAACCGGGTTCCCTTTGATGTGCAGATCCTGAATGCACCAGCCGCAGCTGCAGAGGCAGATGGGGCTAAAGAGGGTAAGAAAGAAAACACTATAGAAGAGCCTGCCGGGCTGGAGTGCCTGCGCCGGATGCTCTTCAGGGAGGGGCTGGTTTTAGAGGAAGCCAGACTGCAGGAAGAAGCACCGGAAGGGATTTCCCTGTTCAGCGCTGCAAATCCGGATCAGGAGATGCAGCTGGCAGCCAGGATCATCCACCAGTATGTCCGGGATAAGGGACTGCGCTACCGTGATATGGCGGTCGTGACGGGAGATATGGAGCAGTATCTGGCGCCGGCACGGCGCTGGCTTGGCAGATACGGGATCCCCTGCTTTTTTGACAGCAGAAGGACTGTGGCAGGAAATATGCTGATCGAGTGGCTGCGTTCATTTCTGGAAACAGTTCGACGGGACATGGAATATGAAAGCACCTTCCGCTTCCTGCACTGCGGACTGGGGCCGCTTAAGCCGGAGGAAACCGATGAGCTGGAAAACTATGTCCTGGCATACGGGATCCGGGGCAGGAGCCGCTGGCAGAAGCCCTTCAGAGCCGGCCGGACTGAGCTGGGCCAGGAAGCCTTTGCCAGAGTTGAGGCTGCCCGCCAAAGAGTGGCCGCTGCCTTCGAGCCGCTGCAGGAACTTATGGGAAAGGAGAAAACCGCTAAAGTCAGCGATTTGATCCGAAAGCTCTACAGCTGTATGGAAAAAGAGGAACTGTACCTTAAGGTAGAGGAGCAGACTCGCTGGTTTGAAGCAGAAGGACAATTGGAGCGGGCGAAGGAGTACAGCCAGATCTGGAGTGTGATGGTTGGGATCCTGGAGAAGGCATATGCTATCCTCGGAGAAGAGGAGATGAGCATCAGGGAGTTCTCCCAGGTGCTGGAATCCGGTATTTCACAGATTCGTCTGGGCATTATCCCTCCAGGCATAGATCAGGTTACCTTTGGAGATATGAAACGTTCACGGCTGGATGACATCCGGCTTCTGATCTTTGCAGGACTAAATGACGGGCTTGTCCCCAGGCCCGCTCAGCCAGCCGGCCTGATCAGCGATACCGAGCGGGAGCTTCTGAAAGGCTGCGCTCTGCAGCTGGCACCAACTGCCCGTGAGAATCTTCCCTCCGAACGATTCTATCTGTATTCCTGCCTGACCAGGCCTTCTTTGCAGCTTTGCCTGATCTATGCGAATGCCGGAATGGACGGGACACAGAGAATGCCTTCTCCCGTGATCCGGCATCTGCAGGAGCTCTATCCGGGAATGAAGGTCCAGAGCCCCGGGGATGGCCTTGCGCTGGATGTCCGGGAGGGGTATGAGCAGGTCAAAGAGGCTCTTTCCAGAAAGGCTCCGGGCTTATGGGCGAGACAGGGGACAGGGAGCAGGCCGGATTCTGATTCTGCGCGGATTGCCGATGAAGAGCGCTTTTCCCAGGTGTTTGGCTGGCTGCGCAGCAGAAGCAGCATGCGCGGGCAGATGGACCGTCTGGCGAAAGCGGCACTGTTTTGCTATGGGGGAGACTCATTATCGCAGGCAGCCATCAAGGCTGTGTATGGCGGGCGTCTCAGCGGCGGGGTGACCATGCTGGAAAAATACGCTTTATGCGCCTATGCCCATTTCCTGCAGTATGGCCTGAAGCTGGCAGTAAGGCAGGTCTATAAGGTACAGGCTCCGGATATCGGGCTCATCTTTCACCAGTCGATCGAACGCTTTTCCAGACGCGTTGCGGATGAGGGCATCCGGTGGAGAGATATCCCGGATGATGTGCGGGACGCATGGGTCAGCGAAGCAGTCCGCGATGTAGCCGGGGGATACCGCAGCCAGCTGATGCAGGATACCGGCCGGGCCCGCTATCTGGCCCGGAAGATTGAATCAATGGCAAAGAGAACGGTCTGGGCCCTGCAGCAGCAGCTGAAAAAAGGTGATTTTGAGCCGGCAGAGAGTGAGTTTGATTTTACGACAGCCATTAGCATGGGAGGATCCACCCTGCTGACAGATTCCCGGGATACCGTGTTCCTGCACGGTATCATCGACCGGGTAGATATCTGTGAGGAGGACGGGAACGTGTATCTGCGTGTCCTGGATTATAAGACGGGAAAGATGAAATTTGACCTTTCCTCGGTCTATCATGGACTGCAGCTTCAGCTGCTGGTTTATATGCATGCTGCTGAGGAATCGGTGAAAACAAAAGCTCAGAGAGAGGGCAGGCAGGTGATGGCTGTCCCCGCGGGGGTACTGTATTATGATATCGCTGATCCGCTGATTGAGACAGACACTTTTGAGGAGTTTGCAAGGAAAGCGGATGCAGGCAGGGATGGCGGGGATTATTCTGAAGATGAGCTCCAGCTGCTGGAAAAGCTGGCGATGAATGGTCTGATCGTGCGGGATGATGATATTCTGCGCCATATGGACAGGCATCCGGATGAGCGGCCGAAGATCCTGCCGCTGAGAATAACGAAAAATAAGGCGCTGGATGCGCGGTCAAGTGTGGCCGAGCCGGAGCAGTTTTTCCTGCTTTCCAGGCATGTGGAAAAAAAGTGCGAACAACTTACGCAGCAGATTTTCTCCGGGGATATAGCAGCAAGTCCTGCTGTTCTTGGTGACAAGAATGCCTGCATGTACTGCCGCTTTGGTGAGGTGTGCGGATTTCATGAAGGAATCCGGGGCTATGCACCGCGAAAACTTTCCAAAATGTCCAATGATGAGGTATATCAGGCGATTGCACAGGAATGAGGTGACGTGAGGGTATGGAAATCAAATGGAGTGATGCGCAGCTGGATGCAATCGAGAGCCGGGGAGAGGATCTGCTGGTTTCGGCAGCTGCCGGTTCCGGCAAGACCGCTGTGCTTGCACAGCGGATCGTACGGATCCTTACAGATAAACAGAACCCTGTTGACCCTTCACGTCTCCTTATCCTGACTTACACTCGTGCAGCTGCTTCCCAGATGCGTGAGCGGATCGGGGAGGGGCTGGATAAACAGATCCGGCAGGATCCGGAAAACCGCCTGCTGCGGCGGCAGAGACTTTTGCTGGAAACAGCCAGGATCTCTACGATCCACAGTCTGTGCAGCGATCTGATCCAGACCCATTTTGATGTACTGGATATCGATCCATCCTATCGGATGGCGGATGAGAATGAGCTGAAGATCCTGCAGGCAGATGTGGCAGCGGATGTTCTGGAGACCTGGTATGCATCCGGCAACGCAGCTTTTAAGAGATTTGCGGATGCCTATGCACCTGAAAAAAATGACGGAATGATCGCGGAGTGGATCCTTCGTATCTATGAGGCATCCAGGAGCTGTCCCTCTCCTCAGTGGTGGCTGAAGAAATGTCTTGCGTGGTATGAGATCCCGGAGGGCGGGATGAATGAGCATATCCTTGTCAGGGATGTGGTGGAGAGCACCCGGGAAAGCCTGAGGCAGGATCTGCGTCTGCTGCAGGAAGGAATCCTCATCTGCAGGCAGAGCGGTTTTTTGCCCCATTATCTTGCCCAGCTTCAGGATGTGCAGGAGATACTGAGCAAAGCGCTGGCTCAGGAAGAGTATGACACTCTGAGAGGT
>CADBQK010000095.1 GCA_902796775.1 uncultured Lachnospiraceae bacterium | reverse complement strand
TGGTAACCTGCGCCACAACTTCAATGAAGGGAGCATCTTCACTCTGGAAGATTTCCCGTACAAATGATTCCTCCTGGGCATTCTGAAGTGGCTCCATACCAGATACTCGACACTCCAGCGGAGCAAGCTGAAATTCCGTATAAGAAAGTCCATAGCCGAACGGATAGCAGACCAGGCTGTCTTTGCCGGGGATCGTCTCAAAATATCGGTAGCCTACATACACATCCTCGGTATAGCTGACATACTCAAGGGCTTCATGGAAATTCTCAGAGTATGGGTAGTCTTCCAGTCTGCCCGCAAGGGAATCTGCAAGTTTGCCGGATGGATTTTCGTCACCGCAGAGGATATCCGCCTCGGCAAGTCCGCCCTCCATACCAGCCTGCCAAGCCATAAGCACAGAGGATATCCCCGGATCCTGGGCAAACCAGGAGACGGAAACAGCAGAGCCAGTATTGAGTACAATGACGACTTTGTCAAACAGGGCTTTTACCTGACCGATCAGTTGCTCTTCCGCTGCGGAGAGATAAAAATCACCACGCTCGAAAACTTCACCGGCTCTTTTGAGCAATTCCCCCTCGCCAAAGGAAAGCTCTGTACTGGTTTCGCGGTCTGCGTCGATCTCGGTCGTCCGGTCCCAGTTTTCTCCTGAAAAACGACAGATGCTGATGATCGCTGTATCCGCAAAAGCAGCTGCGCTTTTCAAAAGAGACTCAGGAAGAGCAGGTTCGCAAGTCAGACCCGGAACGATCCCCTGGGCATACTGTTCATTCACCTGCGCCTCATAGAATTCATTCAGTGGTTCGTAGAGAAAGACCTTCCCCTCCTGTTCTTTGATGCGCATGCCGTCGATCAAATTGCGGATATAAGCGACCGTTACATCACCGCTTCCTCCACCCCCTTTGACATAATCAGCACTGGCTTTCCCGAACAGCGCTGCCCTCGTTCCATTTTTTAATGGGAGCACATTATTTTCATTTTTCAGCAGAACCATACCCTCTGCCGCAGCACGTCTGGAAAGCGCGATATGTTCCCGGCTTCCTGTTACTCTCCTACCATCTTTTCCAAGAGGAAGCACCGGCTGATACAGGTGCCTCGCCCATTTTGATAACTTCATCCGCATCCTCCTGCACTGCTCATGCTGCCCCTTAGTCTTTCACAGAGCATAGTTTATTTCAATATCTTATCTTTTCCTGTCCATCCGTATCCGCCGGCAGATCCCTGCCATATATTTTCCGAACAGTTCCGTAATCTTTTCAACAATTCTAATATGTCTCTCCGCCCCACATTGAATCAAGGTCATCTTCTGTTATCCGGTGTGCTGTTCATATTTTACCAATGCAGCTATACATTTGCAAGAAAACAGAGGCGCAAAAGGCCTCAGAGGGGAATGATAAAACTCTGCAGATCAAAGAGAAACTGACATGATCTTCGCCAAATCAGAAAACACACTGAAAGCCAGGTCAACATAAAAGAGTACGAAAACAGGGGAGGCTGTATGCCTCCCCTGCTGCTTTTTGCCAGATCAGCCGGCTGTCTGATCATTACCTGATCTTAAATTTGATGGTCTTCTTCTTGTTGCTCCCGTCGGTTGCCATAGCGGTGATCCTGACTTTCCTGCCTTTGCCGGCCGGCAGGGCTTTTACAACTCCCCTGGAGCTGACCGTCGCGTATTCGGGATTGCTGCTGATCCACTTCAGCTTCTTGTTAGCTCCCTTACTTGCTTTCACCTTACCTTTCAGTTTCATTTTCTTACCGGCTTTCAGTTTCTTCTTAGCCTTTTTGATCTTGACTTTCTTTACGACACCCTTCATGACTTTGATCTTCCAGGATGCTTTCACACCTGAGCCGTCTGCTGCTTCAGCAGTAATCACGACCGTCTTGCCTTTGGCTTTCTTCTTTAATTTTTTAACCGTAACCACGCCTGCCTGAGAAACGCTTGCAGCCTTCTCATTGCTGGAGGTCCATACCAGCCCCTTATTATCTGCATTCTCCGGGAAGACCTGCGCTTCGAGCTTTATCTTCTTCCCGGCTGCGATCTTGTGAGAAATTCCGTCCAGCTGGATGCTCTCTGCTTTAACAGGAGCTGCCTGGTTTCCATGATCTGATTTACTTCCTTCCTGTCCGGATTCTTCTTTGGAGTTACCTCCTGAAGGCTTGCCGTCATTCGTGCCTGGTTTAGTCTCTGAACCGCTGTCTGAAGGCTTACTGTCATTCGTTCCCGGTTTGCTCTCCGAACCGCTGCCTGAAGGTTTGTCATCATTTTTACCTGGCTGGGTCTCATTACCACCCTCCCCAGGCTTGTTCTCATTCGAATCACCTGCAGGATTATTAACTTCTGTATTTCCCCCCGATTTTTTAAGCTCAGTGATCTTATTCTCCGCAGCTGTCAGCTTCACCAATGATGAGCTGGGCACCTTTGCCTTTGCCGCATCTGTAAGAGCATTATAAGCTTCTCTGGCTGCCGTTACTGTATTTTCATCATTTAACGTCATCACATTTTCTTCGGGAATTGCATTGATCTTAAGCTCTGCGATCTTAGCCTCGGCAGTTGTCAGTGCATCCAGTTTATCCGGAATGAGAGTCTTTGCTGCTTCAGGAAGAGCATCAAAGGAAGCCCTCGCTGCTGCCACAGCTGCCGCATCTGTCAGGGTCATAGCATTATTCGAAGGCAATGCATTGATCATGTCCGCAACAGTCTGAGCCTGCTGTGCCAGTTCCTGCGCAGCCGCTGCTGCGATCTGTGCCATTTTCTCTACGGCCGCTGTCAGTTTTGCTGCTGCATTCACATCCAGTTTATCCAGTCTGGCCTTCTGGTCATCTGTCAGGGCTTCATATGCCTCTTTAGCTGCTGTCACCTTTGCTTCATCAGCTGCTGTCAGACTGTCCGTACCCGGGATGGCATCAATAAGCATCCGCACATTCTCTGCAGCAGCTTTATCCTCATTCATCTTTGCAATGGCTGCCTCTGCCTGCGTCTTCTGTGAAGGTTTCAGCCCGATCTTTTCTGAAGGAATTCCCTCTAGTGATTGTCCGGCAGCCGTCTTTGCGGAGATCGTAAACTTATTCCTGTAATAGGTTTCCGCTTTCAGCTGACAGCTCGTCTGCCCGGCTGGAATCGTCAGGATCGCTTCGCTGTCGTCATCAAGGTCATACGTATACAGCACGTATTCAGCAACTGGACGTTCTGCGGAAGCCGGATTTGTCCAGGTAAGCTCAAGTGCAGGATCATTATCGGTATCTGTAACCAGATCGATGGAAAGATCTTCCACACGCGGAGCCGGTGCCTGCAAACTGCTTACACGATACCCATAGAAAGGTATCTTGGCCTTGCCATTCTGCAGGGTTCTTGACCAGGTCCCGAATGACCAGTTAAACTTATAGGCTTTGATCTGGGCAGGTGTAAGCTGATTCCCAATAGCCATGGTGCTGATATTCTGCACCTGCCCGGCCGCTGCAGTCGTTTTTCCTTTCGATGTTGACTCTCCGGTAGAATTGCTGTAATCCAGATTGACATACCCTCCTGCCCATCCTTCTGCAGCGCCCAGGGATCCGCCTCCCTGTACAGTCAGACTGAACGAAAAGCCGTGCGCTATTTCCGTGGAGACGGTCGAAGAAGCACTGCTTGACCATGCACCCTGAGCAAAACCGCCACTGTGACTAAGCTCGATCTCTCCTGCTGACAGCTGGGGTTCCGAATCACTCCATTCCACACTGCGGTATTTATACGGATTACCTTCATTATCCGCAGGCAGATCCTTGTCTGTAATCTTTACCAGTGTATTTTTGCTTCCCGCTTTCTTCGCAATGGCATTATATTCATCTACAAAACTGTTATAATCGTCAATATTCAGCTGGTAATACACTGGCGTCATCGGAACTCTTACTGTATGCCCATTCTGCACCCAGTCTCCTTTTTTATAGATATCATAGCAATATACAGCTTCCGGAATACGTGACAGTATTACCTGATCTTCTTCCTGGGCAGTAAATGTGAGAGAATGCGACACCTCATAAGCATCTTCAAATGACTGCGACCAGTCCATCGTATACCCGGCCTCTATGGAAGCTTTTACAGCCGCTGCAGAAACTTCACCCGCAAAGCCCACACCAAAGGAGACACTGTTCCCGCTGGAAGAAGCGTATCCACAGCTCGTTTCTATTCCGAATTCCGTACCGCAGGGATCTGCGTAGCCGCCGATATCATCGATTTCCTTAAAGTAAGGTCCGGCCTGGAGTACTGCCAGCACCTCCGGATCTGTATATACATATCCTGTATATTTTTTATTGCTATTTGACTTGCTGCGTCTGGCAAGCACACCGTCGTCGTTCACGTCAGTTGCCACAAATACGGTATTGCAGTACCAGTCATCATGCTTACTGATTACTTTTGATGCTGCCTCTGTCTTTTCCTGGTCGATCCATCCATTTATATCTCCGCGAATATCGCTTGCAGCATATTCCGTACATGGACCAAATGTGATATTACCGTTTTCGTCTGTATTATCCTTAAACTTGGCTCCTCCCATAATACCCAGGGAGACACTTGAATTTCTTTCACCCTTTTCTTTAAACCACAAGGTATACACAAACTGCTCACGACCGGCATCATTATGATTAAAATTACCGACTGTGACATCATTTACCCAGTACACATCCGTGTAGGTGTAGGTACCATTTGGATCATCCATAAATGTATTAAACGTCTGGGTCATAATCTTGGGTGTAAAGACCTCTTTTGCAGAGCCGGTATTAAAAGAGTAAATTCTGCCGGAAATAAACACATCCGCAGGTGAGCTGTGTCCGTTGGTCCTGCCGCATGCAAGTGTAATCGGCATCCAGACATATCTGCTGTCCTTTATATTATCCATACTGTGTTTACCAAAGGTGCTCATGTCAAGTGAGCTTAAACCGCTGCTAACATATGAGCCTTCGGAGTAACGAATGATGGATGTCACATAGTGGTTCTTATCCACATCACAAGCCCTGCTGATCTGGTCTGTACTGTTTTTGTAATTATACACAAATGCACCATTCGATGTATAGCCGACAGCGATAAGCTCATCTGCTCCTTTGCCGTCAAGGTTCCCTGCTGCGATTGTTCCTCCATGCATCAGAGTATAGGGTATCATCTCATAATCATTATAATGAGTTGAATCTCCCTTCACGTACAGCCATATGGGACTGCTCATATTCCAGCTTTTACCGCGATCCCCGATCCCGATGCATGTCGTATACTTTTTGATACTTGAAAAATCTTCTATCCAGCCATCCGCGGCACTGCCCGAGTCATTATGAAAACCGGCCGAGTAGGCCAATTCGTCAATCTCATCCCCGTCAAAATCACCGGTTGCAAGCGTTACGATCGGCTTATATTTGACTCCATTCTGCTTTTTGTATCCGTCATCCACCAGAACTGTGGAAAGATCCAGGACCTTTGTCTTAGAGAAAGAAGAACCGTCAAAACCAATCTCATACAGAAAAACATTTGATCCATCCCCGCAGCAATACACGATGAGAGAGTCCTTCCCGTCTCCGTCATAATCTCCTGAGGTGATCGCCATTTTGCTGATCATTTCAAAATAATATGGTTTTGCAGAACTTACCCACTCTGCTGTATCCAGCTCGCATGTATAGACTTTTGATGCTGCAGGTTTCCTGACAAAACAGATGTACTTATTGTTCACAGGATTCCAGCCCAGATACGCTGCATAATCCCTGCGGCCGCTCCCGGTCGGATCAAACGAAGTGCCCTTTACAAACCGGTATGCATTGTCTCCATAACCAATGTCATCCATATTGGCAGCCGTATCTCCTGAGGCCTTTTTGTTTACGCTTTTTATGACAGCATAACTGCCATCATGCTTCTGTATTGTCATATCCAGATTATCATAGTATCTGCCTTTAACATCTTTATGATGACCCCAGTACCCGAAGAGCTCATTCTGTTCAGAGAGCAGAAAGGGAATATTGCCAATAGATCCGTAAGGATCTTTCTTCTCCAGGTTAGTAAATCCGGACGGCTTTTTGCTGTCCTGGTTAAGCACATCACTTGGCTGATCAGGCTTCCCGTTCTGTGCATATGTGTCTGTACAGAAAAAAGCAGCCGCGATCATGAATGCAATCAGCACTGCATTCAGTATAGTTCCTTTTACCAGACCTTTCCTTTTCATGTCTTCTCCTCCTTCTATGTATGGGCTTACTTTTTGCATTTTTGTTTGGCTGTTTTTCTTTTCAGCCTGTTATGTTCCCTTCCCTTTGTCATTTCTCTTTCTGTATCTTTCCGTGATCATCGCAGCTATGATACCGAGCGCAAAAGCGATCACTGCCACCAGGATATATCCGCCAGCCTGTGCAGACAGGATAAATGATCCCATTACAGTGGATGTTCCCTGTTCAGGACCTGCACCCGATAAGAGAGGAATCAGAACTGCAAGCGCGCTGATCAGCACACAGGACAAACCTGTCATTGCATGCAGAAATCGTCTTTCCCGCTTTCTTCTGATCTCACTGCTTCGCTTCAGAATCTCCTGAAGCATCACATCCGTCCCATCTGCCATACTCACCACCTTCCGGTCATAGACATAGATCATTTATGAACATCTTCTATATCACTTAGTTGCAGGATTGTGGAAAATTCCCCCCCTGAAAATAAAAAAAATCTCCGAAATATTTTTCGGAGATTCTTCGGAACGTTATTTGAAACAATATATGGAAGTATTTATGAACGCAGCAGCAATCCTGCATGTCTACACAGTAAGCCGCAGTCTTCTGTAAGGAAGATACAGCAGAGCAGCGGTTATAAGGGGGAGACTGTACCCGATCAAGGTCGTAATGCCGGGTGCGGATACCAGCAGGTTGTACAGTCCGTGAAAGGTCATGGAGAGCGCCAGCGCACCCATGATGGCGGCTGTGGAAAGCATTTGAAATCTTCTCACCAGAACGAGTCCCATCGCAAAGGTAAGAATACTGACAATATGCATAACTCCGACCGCCAGCCCCCGAATCAGGATATAAGACAAGTTCCCCGCTCCCAGGGATAATATGTAACAGCAGTTTTCATAGATGGCAAAACCTGTGCCTATTCCGACTGATACCAGGATCAGGTTCCGATCCTCCGGCTCGATCATAAACAGATAAAACAGGGGCGGCATCATCTTCATGATCTCCTCAATGATCGGAGAAATGAAAATAGCGGTATCTCCTCCTGAAAGCCCCATCCCTGCTGCCGTACCGATAAAACCGGTAATATACGCGGCCAGCAGGCACACACCCATGCCCAACAGGAAGGATACGATAAATCTTCTAGTGCTCTCTCTTGTAAACAGAACGGCGATCAGCAGCGGAATGGCAATGCACAGCAGGATATTTTCAGCATAGATCATCTTCTTCCACCATCTTTCTTACCGAAAGTCCCATCGGTAAAATGAACCCTGTCGCAGCCATCTCAGAGATATAATACATGGGGAATGCACTCATATACATGCTGCTGATTCCCCAGGCAAAACCTGCAAAGCAAAGACTGCACAGCTGTCTGGCATCTGCGCCTTTCCGCCAGGTTTGCAGCGCTTTGGCATAAAAAGCTGCATGCCCCGCATACATCAGGACATAGCAGCAGGTATCCAGGGCCTGCTTTGCAGGCGAAGGCAGTACAAATGTCAGTGTCTGCATGACGATCAGCCCACCGGCACCTGTGCCCATAAGTTTCCATTGTGCAGGGGAAAGCGCATCCGAAGCCCGCAGTGAATAAACTGTCATGCAGAATAAATACCCCAGAACAATACCCGTGATGATATCCTGAAGCCACTCACCGGACCATCCGATCCAAAGGGCAGTACTTGCACAGGCAAACAGTGCAGCCAGGATCATCTCCCGCAGAGCGTCTGCCTGACGCTTCCGAAATGCTGCATTCAAGGCGGAGGCAAGCAGCAGAAAAAGTGCCCATTCTCCGATTTCATTTACAGCAAATGGCATCTGCATGTCTGACCGGATCGCAACATAGGTGATCCAGTACAGATCACTCATCATAAAACTTATTATGGCGAAGGTAAAAAACATCGCCGGCATGGAAGACGCACCGCTGCGGATCAGCTGTATCGATTTCCAGATAATACAAACCTCAAGCACGACTCGTATGAAAATGAAAAACAGACCTTGTATCATTTCTGTACTCAACATCTGCCAAGTTCCTTCCATTTCTTCCAGTACCGGGCCAGCAGTGCAGTAAAAATCCCTGCCATGAATGCAAGGACGCCAATCACCACATATCCCATGTGGGCAGTCCCGAGGATCAGGCTGCCGTATTGCTCTGCCGTACCGACATCTGCACCAGCCTGACTGACAGCAGGCAAGTAAGCCGCTGTCACCAAAAGAAGTCCGATACATACACACAGGGATGCAGTACTTGTCATAGCCTTTCTGAAAATATCTCTTCTCTGAGAGATCTGATCCGAACGCTTCAGAATCTCCCTAAGCTGATCATCTGTCGTCCTCATGATAGCCCTCGCTTTCCAGTATCTTTTTCAGCTGCGACCGGCAGCGGTCTGCCAGATGATACGTCTGGCGTCTGCTCTTGCCAAGTACCCTGGCTACTTCGTCATAGCTCATATCTGCAAAATAGATCAGATGCAGGACATGCTGTGCATCCGGACTGAGTTTTTTCATGGCATCATGCAGTCTAAGATCCCTTTCATTCTTCAGAAATCCGGCCTCCGGATCGCAATCCTCCGCGTCAAACCCTCCTCCCGCATTCCCGGGCATCCCCACGGCAGGCAGTACACCCGTCACTTCCTCGATGGACACCATGACGGGTCTGTGCCTGCGCAGATGCATCCGCGCCTTGTTGCGCGCCACAGCAAACAGCCAGGTCTTAAATGAGCTCCGGCCTGAAAACAAAGTCCGGCCGGCAGCGACCTCTGCAAAACTGTCCATCATCAGTTCTTCTGCATCCTCCATGTTATGGACATATCCATACAGGAAAAACAGCAGTGGATCCTTGTGCCGTACCAGCAGGATCCGCAGATCCTCTTCATTCCTTTCCTTCAGAAAGCGACTGTAGATCACTTCATCATTATCCATCACACAAACCTCTTACTGTAACCCCAAGCTGTCCCTCTATGTCCGAATCGTCATGTAATGGATCCTGATGAAGGCATCTTATTCTTCTGAAAGTGTACTCAGGAAGCGGTCAAAAGCCC
>CADBQK010000094.1 GCA_902796775.1 uncultured Lachnospiraceae bacterium | reverse complement strand
TTCCATCTGTAGTATTGATTCAAAATGTTCAGGAACTTGCTTTGTGTGTATTTTTTACCGTTTATCCGGTAGCGGCGTTTCTTGTATTTCCCATTGGTGTGCACCATCTTGCGAAGAGTCTTTTTCTTTGTCCCCTTCAGCCTGATGGCATACGCCGTATAACCGCCTGTGTCCGCATGAACCATGAAAAATGTGTCTTTGCCCTTACTGTAATAGATTACAGGTTCCGCTTTTCCGGCAGAAATCTCCTTAATCTTTACAACCTTCTTTTTCTTTGCATTGTACGTGCAGACCCCGATATTCCAGGACACATCCCGGTACAGCATCTCCCGGATCCCATTCCCGTCGATATCCACCTGCTTAAACTTCGTAATATCATTTTTGGATGCATATTTTCTGTAAGCTTTTGTAACCTTCTTCCTGGACGGAGCTGCCTGTGCCTGTGAACTGAACACAACACAAGCTGCCGCTGCTATAAACACCAGTAGTCCGAAACGACGAAGCTTTTTCAAAATCTTATCCATAATACATCTCCCTTCTGCAAATTAACTGTAAATAAGTGAAAATGATGCAGTTATTCAAAACCCCATGCCATTTGGGATGCAAACATAATAGGCGTTTTGACTGTTTGACACCTTTATCTTATTATACAGTACGAAAGGATTATTGACAAGAAATTTGCACAAAAATCCAGCAAAATAAAATTGATTTCTGACAAATCCGCCGTTTACAAACTGTTCAGGACTCCCAGGAAAAGCGGAAGACCTGTCTGCGTATCGATAAGAGCATACACAAACGGACGGTCCAGAAAGACTTCTTTGATCGTATATTTTACGGGATCCATTGCAGAAGAGGCTTTCATAACGACCGCTGTCACGGCAGCAGCTTCTGTCCCGTTCTGATCCAGTTCGATATGTGTCTTATGAAGCACCTCATCTATGCAGACCGGCTCTGCAGCCATCTGAGAAAAATCTGCGGCATCAGAAAATGCCAGTGTTATCCCCAGTTTCTGCAGCGGCTTTGTCAGAGATATTTCATAATCATATCCGAATTCAGGTAATTTGGTGCGCACCAGGATATGATCACTCTGCCGATTCTGATAAGCCTGGATCAAATCTTTCCCGGACAATTGCTTTACAAAGGTATCGGCAGACATGCCTTCCTTCGGCAGCAGCGCCATGAAGGCAACCGTTCCTCCGCTGTAAGGTTTTACAAATCCGTCTGCCCCCTGAATACTCACATATGTATGCTCCGTACTCATCAGCATCTGTGCATCCTGTTTCTTTCCCAGCGCATTCGTGAAGGTATCTTTCCTGGGATCCCCAAAAGGGTCTTCCCATTGACCCTTGAAATAGATGGCATTGATCAAAGCCAGCCTCATCTCCGGAGCCAGCCGGTCCAGGATGGTCGGGATCTTTCCCTTTGTATGATTATAAACCCAGCTGTTGATATCGGAGACTGTCTGCTGGTTAAACGGGGCTGCAAGCACCTGGGAATCGAAATAGCTGACATTTTTCTGCAGGAACGGCTTCTTGACCGTCACCTTCCCGTTCTTATACCAGATTGAATTCGCAATATGATAGGCTAAAAAATCTGACCCCGATACACGCTTGTGGAGTGTATACAGATATCTGCTGTATGTTTCAGCCTGTATGCCTCCCAGAACTTTTCCCATCTGGGAAAGGGTATCACCGCCCGCACCGTTTTGCGCCATGGCAAGCGCCGTCAGAATCGAATCCGGAGAGATCAGGATATTCTCGCCCCTCTGTCCTGCAGCAGCTGTCTCCTGCAGGAGCCGGACGCTTGTCCCCGCCATTGCATTTATAAAAACAGTGTCAGCAGCTTTCTCATCCACTTGCTGAGCCTTATAACTGCTTGTCTGGTCTTTGGATGAGCTGCTCAGCGGCTTCTCCTTAAAAGTGTCCTGTTCCCCCACGGGAGTTTCATCCTGCGGTGAAGGCTCTGATTCAGAAGAACTGCTTTTCACAATTATCCGGCAGCGGTATTTCTTCTTTCCGGCTTTTGCCACTACCTTGCAGGTACCAGCTTCATTTCCGGCTTTGATGACAGCGATCTGCTTTTTCTTCCCCTTTGCTTTGACTGTAACCAGCTTCTTACCGGAAACAGACCATTTTACCTTCTTTTTCGTATTCTTCAGTTTGATCTGCACTTTCCGGCCCTGCTGCAATGTAATCTTTTTTTTCGACAGCTTTACTTTCTTTTTTGCAGCAT
>CADBQK010000093.1 GCA_902796775.1 uncultured Lachnospiraceae bacterium | reverse complement strand
TGAGCCAGGATCAAACTCTCATGTTGAAATTTTGTCCGGCTTGAATAATAGCTAGCTATTATTGTCCGTTTTTTACTGTACTTTTTTACGATTGTACTTTCGCTTTTTGTTCTCTATTGAACTTTCGGGATCGTACTGTTATTCAATTGTCAAAGAACTTTCGCTGTCTGTTTTTGCGACAGCTTGATCAGTATAACAAAGCAGCTTTCCAATGTCAACCCCCTTTTTTACTTTTTTTATTCTTTTTTTGTTTTCTCATTTTCTGTCACATATAACAGAATACCGTTCTCAATCTTCCGGCTATACTGACCGGCTTCATCATGGATACAATTGTATACAATCTTACCCATCTTCATCCAGATCAAGAAAGCGGAAACCGGGTTTTCTGCCGGCTTCCGCCTGTCTTCATCATCCTGTTCTGATTTTACTTATTCTCTGTCTCTCCGGATTCGGGCTGGGACTGATTTTCATCTACCTTTTCGAATTTAATGACCAGCTCATTGATCGGGATCTTGATGACGCCATCTTCGATCGTTCCCTGAGCAGATTCGTTCCAGCTCGACAAAGTCAGTACACCATCCTTTACCTTCCAGTTCAGTTTCGCATTTTTCCCGTTTACATGAAATACAGCTTGTTGAAACCGTCCCAGTTCGAGACTGAAGCCTCTCACTTTCTCCTCGCTGACAGGTGAAGTGTTCCCCGCTTTATCAATGACCTGCAGAACAGTAACTGCCTGATAAAGACCCATGTTCGGATCGTTGGGGTCTCCAAAACTGCATCCGTTTAAACACAGCAGTATAGCTATGGTCAAAACTGCCAGAATCACCATAGACATTCTTTTCTTTCTCATCATAATATGAAGCTCTCCTCTCCTGTATCCCGGCAGCAGGAATAATGGATCTGTTTTACTCTGACCGCTTTCCCTGCTGTGCCGTAATATATGTGTAGAGATCCCGTACATTACGGACTCCCAGCACTTGTACTCCATAGACCTCCCCGGTCTGAATGGAGCCTATTTTCTGCTGTCCTGTCATCTCCTGCAGATGCCTGAAATTTGCCTCCGGCATACAGCAGGAGCGAAATCCCAGTTTGGCAGCCTCCCGGATCCTGTTTTGTGCCTGTGATACGGAACGAACTTCCCCAGTCAGACCGATCTCGCCAAACACCAGTGAGTTCTCCGGCATACTTACATTTTCAAAGCTGCTGATCACAGCAGCTGCCACAGCCAGATCGATCGCCGGCTCATTTAATCTCAGACCGCCGGCCAGGTTGATATAAGCATCGCAAGCTCCTGTTTTGAGGCCAAGACGCTTTTCCAGAACAGCCATGATCAGATTGACACGGTTATAATCGATCCCCGCCGCTGTCCTTCTCGGCATCTGAAAGTTTGTCCTGGTAACCAGAGCCTGTACCTCGACCAGGATCGGCCTGGTCCCTTCGATCGCACATGTAACGACAGAACCTGCCGTGCTTTCCGGACGGCCTCCAAGCAGATATTCAGAAGGGTTTTCCACTTCGGCAAGCCCTTCACTCTGCATTTCAAAAACTCCGATCTCATTTGTCGAGCCAAAACGATTCTTGACTGCTCTCAGGATCCTGTAAGAAGCATTTCTCTCTCCCTCAAAATACAGGACCGTATCCACCATATGCTCCAGTACCCGGGGGCCGGCAACCATCCCCTCTTTGGTAACATGCCCTACGATAAAAATAGAGATTCCCTGCTTTTTTGCGATCTGCATCAGAATATTAGTCGCTTCCCGTACCTGTCCTACACTGCCCGGTCCGGAATGTACAGTTTCGCAGTACATCGTCTGGATCGAATCGATCACTAGTACCTGGGGTCTCTCAGCGGCTGCAATCCCCTCAATCATGCCCAGATCTGTCTCACATAAAAGGCTGATATCCTTCTTAAAAGGTCCGATTCTGGAGGCCCGCATCCGGATCTGCTGCAGGGATTCCTCTCCGGACACATACAGAACTTTCGTCTGTGACTCTGCCAGATTGCGGCACATCTGCAGCAGCAGGGTCGATTTTCCGATACCCGGATCTCCTCCTACAAGTACCAGAGAGCCCTTTACTATACCTCCGCCCAGTACCCTGTCGAACTCCCGGATACCAGTGCTCTTTTTCTCTTCCTCGTCAAGGCTGATCTCCGACAATCTGACAGCGGCTGCAGCAGCAGTGCCTCTGCCTCCCTGTCCATGCCGCAGGGCTCCGGATGGTCCCGCTGCGGAAACAGCTTCCATCTCCACAAAGCTGTTCCAACTGTGGCAGCCGGGACATTGTCCCAGCCATTTTGAAGACTCATACCCGCATTCCTGACAGAAAAAAACGGTCTTCGCTTTTGCCAAAGCCTCTCCCTCACTCTATAACCACAATGAAAGCGGAGCAGCCGAGCGCTCCGCTTTTTACTTTGTTTAGTACTATCTCTTTTTCTACTTTATATGCTCAGCCTCTCAGGCTTTCACGACTCTGACTTCTTTTGCTGTAATTCCCAGCTCTACGCTCAGAACAAGCTTCCCGCCAAGATTCGTCTTCATTCTTCCGATGTTAGTGTTGTCAATAAATACATCGTACTCTGTACCGGCTTCCAGTTCCAGGGTGATCTGTGTATCTTCATACCCGTCAACTGTGAATACGGTCTCCGCTCCATTCTGGGAAAAACCGCTTACCTTTGTACCGGGAACTGATTCATAGACAAACAGTTCATTTCTTTCGAGCTTGGTGATATCCCTGTAGGTCTTCACCTTATACATATCTCCGCCATACTCGAAATCGGGCTGTTTCGCCTTATTGACCAGTTCAAAGTTGCCAAAATTCAGTTTTGAATCGGACACATAGATCAACGTGTCTTCAGATGCCATTTCTCTAACCTCCATGATTCACAAGTTCCCTGTCCCCTGCCGCAGCAGCGGCCAGCGGATATACGGGCAAATACAGGCTCTCCGAGGACACTGCGGACTGAGATCAGATGCCGCCGGCAAACTCTTTCCTTGGCGTCGCACTCTGTCGTCAGCCTTCCATCCCGGCAGGTCCCCGGCTCTTAGCTGTATTTACTCATTGATTATACATGTTTTTGTACATTATTACCAGTGAATTCACAATTTTTTCATAATCTTTTATGATTCCGACAGAAAGACCTCCCCTGATCCGTCCGATTCCACTTTTACCGCTGCTCTTCTGTCAAGTTTTTTGACAAAAATATGATGGGAATTCATTGATTTTTATTGATTTTTATTAGAAACGCGTTATAATAATAGAAGTGAAAACAGTTCGCGTGCAAATTACTTTTCAAGATCCTGTTGATCTGTAAGCGGCAAGGCCTATGTTCTGTAAGCGGAGGACCCCTATGGAATTAATGATTGAACATGCTCATGAGGTAATGATATTCGGCGCCCGGTTTATTATTCTGGGATTTGAGACCTTCGGCATCTTTATGATGCTTGTTGTAGGACTGCAGGGTTTTTATAATCTCTGTCAAAGGGATCCGGAGACTGGTCTGAAGCTGTCAGAAGGTCTTGGCCTGGCCCTTCAGTTCCTGATGGGCGGCGAGATCCTTCGTACGATTATCGTCCAGGACATGACTGAGATCTTTCACGTCGGAGGAATCGTGGTCCTCCGAGTCGCTCTGACCCTTCTGACTCACTGGGAACTGAAAAACCAGCGTTCAGAGCTGCAGAACGAGGAAATGAAAAACGACATGGAAGAAGAACGAGAGAGAGAAGAGGCCGAAGAAGCTGCAAGAAAAGCCGCAAAAGAAGCTGCCGAAGTTGCAATCATAGCTGCCGAAGAAGCTGCAAAACTGGCTGCGCACAAACACAAGATCCTCTGATCTGCATGTTATATATTTCAAAGAGGCAGGGCCTCCCGCACCGGGAGGCCCTGCCTCTTTTGTTTATGGACTTGAAGTCTGTTGAAGAGCTTTGAGTTTTTCGTGATCCGAAAAATGAAAAAGCTCTTCAACAAAAAACCACCCGCTATGCGGGTGGAGACAAATTGCTATGCAAAGATCACCTTTCCCGCTACAATAAAGTTGTTCAGGCTATATTGCAGAAAGGAAAGGTGA
>CADBQK010000092.1 GCA_902796775.1 uncultured Lachnospiraceae bacterium | reverse complement strand
CCCTGGATGTTGAAAAGCTGTTTCCCGGTGGCAAACAGCTCCTGGTTTCAGCCGGCATACATGAAGCAGCTCTTTCCGAAATGAAATGCAGAAAAGCTTGCCTGCCTGTGATGCGGCCTGCAGCATCTGACCAGCCGGATCGGCCGGCATTTTCAGCTTCTGCCCGGCATCATCATGAAACACGCTGTAAAAGAGTCAGTAAATGAATGCCGGGCAGTTTATATATCCAGGTACATAAGCCTGTACAGACTGCCTCAGGAAGCAGCTGCAGCTTATATTTCCTGGTTATAAACATTCCTGAACAATAATGAAAATATTTCTCAAATAGTTAGTCCACACTAATCTACAGAGTCTTTATAAAGCCAGTGCATCCAGATCAGATTGTGAATGCACTGGCATTCTCTATACCGGATTCTTTGTTCCTTTTTCCCGGTTAACCCCCTCTGCACTCATGATCTCATCCACCGGCAGGACATGAATGTTCCCTTTGGGACAGATACGCATGCATTTCAGACACGAAAAACAGTCTCCCATCCTTCCGGGATCCCCGCTGTCACGGTCCGGAATATCCAGCCCGGAAGGGCAGCGGCGCAGACAGGCTTTGCATCCTTTCAGGCAATGACTGCGTCTGCGGTGGACAACTGCCCAGGACATAACCGGAAGCAGAGAAAAGACAGCCCCCATCGGGCAGAGAATCCTGCAGAAAAAACGCGGCTGAACTGCCATACCCGCTATGACGAAAAGCAAAAGAACCAGACAAACCGGATTCAACGCACTGAAATGCCTGGTGTGGATCAGCGAAAAAGCTGTCCAGGGACTTGCTGTTGTGATCATCTGTCCTTTCCCGGACCAGACCAGAAGCAGCAGCCCCGCAAGGACAAGGTACTTTCCATACTGCAGCTTTATGCAGAGCCTTTCATCCAGGCGCAGCGGCCGCTTCCCCAGCTTCCTGCTGACAAAAGACTGCAGCCAGTAAACAAAATCTCCAAGACTTCCAAATGCACAGGCAAACCCGCAGAACAGCCGGCCGGCCAGAATTGTCACAATGCAGACTGTCAGTAAGGTCTGGACAAAGGCATTAAAAGACAACGGAGTGCTTGTGGAAATCTGCTGCACAATATACTTCACGCCGGCAAAAGCCGTGGAGAAGACAGCTGGAAAAAACAGAAAGAAAGCCAGCCGGATCATCAGAATCACAAGATCCAGAGCGGTCTCAAGCTTATCATCTTTTTTCTTCTTCGCGGACATCTCGCTACTCACCTGCTTTCAGAGCTGCTGCTACTGCGTTTTTAATACCCGTCGAAGTCATCGTCGCCCCGCTTGCAGCATCCACGCCGGGATCCTGTTTTTCGATCATAAGAGGAAGAATAGATCTTGCCATATCCAGATATGCAGCGTCTTCAAACTCCGCGCTCAGTATCCGGATCTCTGTAATGTTGCCATTATCGACGACAACTTCCACACTTACGGGTCCCCCGAATCCTTCCCCTGTCCCCTGCCAGCTTCCGTCCGGATATCTGCCCCGTACCGCTTCTGCCTCATCGGCTTCCCGCTGCATCGCAGCAATCGCAATGGCATCATCACGCTCTATTGTCAGAATATCTATCTGGTTCTGCAGCCGGGCATTTTCCCCGGCTGCGGCTCTTGCAGAAGTGACAAACTGATACATCCCCAGAAAGGCCATGAGCAGAACAAGATTGACCCACTTCCATATCATGATCTGTGTTTTCATGCTGTATACATCCGCTCCCTCTTATCCCTGAATGCCCCTTTTTACACCCCGGCTGCGGCTGCTGTCCTCAGGCATCTGTGCCCGGTTTTTACCCCCAGATCACTGCCCTGTACCCGTTTGCTTTTGGCCAGACAATCACAATCTATGATATTTGTCCCGGCCAGCTATCGCAGAGCCTGCTCCAGAGCTTCCCTGCACATCGCCAGAATCGCTTTAGAGCTGCAGGTCGCTCCTGCGACAGTGTCTACACCATCCGGCGTCCCCTTATCCGTGATCCGGGAAATGATCTTCTTCTGTGCTCTGCTAAGGTAAGCCAGATCATCCTCATATTCGCCATCATCCGCCTCATCGCTGATCTCGGCACTGATGTCTTTAATGGCTGTAATTTTTCCGTTCCTGACCGTCACCCTGCCATGAACCGTATAGTCATAAAACTCACCATACACATCTTTGCAGACTCCGCTGACTTCATATGTTCCGTCCCGGTAAGGGGAATGCGTCTCCTCTTCAGGCGGATCCGGCTCATT
The DNA here is from genome assembly GCA_902796775.1 of uncultured Lachnospiraceae bacterium. The sequence goes on along the minus strand of CADBQK010000092.1, from coordinate 3,573 downwards.
ACTCTCAGGCTTTGTCTGCTGTGTCTCATCCTTTTCTTTTGTCTCTGGTTCCCGGGGCTTTTCTGTCCCGCCTTCGGACTGTTTTGTCTCATCTGTCCCGGGATCCTGCTCAGTTGAATCCTGCTTTGCAGAATCCTGTTTTGTCTTATCTGTTCCGGATCCCTGTTTTGTGTCATCTCCTCCGGATTTACCAGTCTGCTCACTCCCCGTATTCTCAGGATCTTTTCCTGCTTTCTGGGCTGCTTTCTCCTCCTTTGCTCTGGCAAGTGCATCATTTACAGCTGCCAGGATCCCTCTTGAAGAATAGCTGGCACCGGAAATGATATCGACATCTGTCCCATTCTTTTTAACGATCCGGTCCATCAGAGCGCAGGCTTTTGAAAAATAAGGATCATCATCCTCTGCCGAGACAATGGTGACAGATCTGATTTTCCCGCCCTGCAGGCTTACCTTTACCTTGATATCACCCTCAAAGCCTTCCCCTGTGCCGGTGAAATCGCCGTCTGCATAAACCGAATCATCTACAGTCTGCGTATTTTCTGTTTCCGCTGCCTGATCTGGCTGATTTGTTTCTTTGCCCTTATTATCCGGGCTTGTCCTGCTGCTTTCCGGCAGATCAGAAGTATCAGAAGATTCGGGAATCCCGGCCTGTGTTTCAGCTGTACTGTCTGCAGCCCTTGCTGCCATATTCAGTGCTTTGATAATGGCATTCAGAAGTCCCCTCGAGGAATAGGTCGCACCTGCGACTGTATCTACCGATACGCTCTGTCTTTCCACGACAGTACCGGCCAGCACCTTTGCTTTATCAAAGTACTCCTTTGTCTCATCCTCTGCATGGAGGATCTGTATACTTTTGATCCTGCCGTTTTCGATCGTGACTGCAACTTCGATATTTCCGCCGAACCCCTTTGCAGAAGCCTGGTATGTACCATCCGCCCATTTGGACGAAGAAAGATTCTCTGTCTCCTGGGTCTGCTGCCCGCTTTCCTTCTGTTTACCGCTGTCTTTCCCGGATTTGCTGCTCTTCTTTTTTCCGGAAGATTTCTTTGAAGATCCGGTAGCAGCTTTCTTCAGAGCATTGCGTACCGCATTGATCAATCCTGCAGAGGAATAGGTTGCTCCTGAAACAGTATCAACATTTGTCGTCTGCTTTCCGATGATTTTTTTAATCAGTGTTTTTGCCTTTTTCAGATACTGAGGACCTTCTCCGCTTGCGGACAAAACGCGGATCTTTTTGATCTTCCCGTTTTTGATCGTGACCTTCACCTTGATCTTACCACCATATCCGGAGGCTGACCCAGTGTAAGTACCATCCTTATACTTTTTCCCGGATTCGGAAGCTTTCTTCACCTTCGGTGCAGATTTCTTTTTAGAGGAAGCGGTCTTTGCAGGCACAGCTGCTTCCTCCTCTTCCCCGACATCCATCTGCAATGCATTTTTCACAGCATTGATGATCCCCCGCGAAGAATAAGTAGCTTCGCTGATTGTATCGACATCCGGATCCTGATCGTGGAGGATCGCCTGGATCACTTTTTTGGCACGGTTGAGAAACGCAGGATCTTCCCCCTCAGCATCAAGGACCTTGATCTCAATGATACTGCCATCCTTCAGTGTCACGCGAACCTTGATTTTGCCGCCATATCCATCCGCCTGCCCTGTATAATCACCATCCGGCAGATCAAACTGCCCTTCGGTTATACTCCCTGTTTCTGTTTCACTTTCTGTTTCAGCTTCTGTATCAGGCTGAGAAGAAATGTCCTGTTCTTCTGACACCGGTCCGGGAGCAGTATTATCACCGGAACGTTCACTTTCCATATCGGGCAACGGCTGATGCACAGGAACCGCGTAGACTGGAGCGGTATATCCCGACAGAGCATGCAGAACCATCACACCAATCAATAACCCCGGAAGGATATATCGCAGTCTGCTTAAGAATTCCCGTATCATGTTTCCCTCTCATCTACTATTGTTAAACTGTTCGCAGTGCAGTATTTTTGTTGCATCATGCAACTGGTCCCGGACTTCCTGCACATGTACTTAAGGCAGCAGATATGTCTGATATTTACGGTGGTTTTCCTCTGGCTGCCGGCCTTCTTCTGCCGGATTCATGTCAAATCCAGGCCTGACTTTGCCCGAATAAAAATACTCTGCAGAGCCTGTTATTCGATTAGCTTACACTAATTATATACAGCTAACTATTAACATACAGGATTTCCAACATGATTGCAACAAAAATATCCCTTGTGATAATTATTCTCAGCTAATGCAGACAATGAAAAAGGCACCGTCCAGACTGGCAAAAGCCGGCCCGTATGATGCCTGTTTGCTGATTATATGAATAATTATAGTACAGTACAGTCCCTGCACTTGTTTATTTCAGAATCCTCTTATCTTCCAGTTTCTTCACCATCTCTGTAGCCGCAGGCAGCCAATCCCGCTTTTAAGACCTGCCCCATCCCGGCAGGATCAAGTCTGTAGGATCCGCCATCTGCCATCCTGATACTGTACGCCCCGCTCTCACTGTATTCCAGAACATACTCTCCATGCGCACCCAGCTGCTCTGCCAGATGATTCAGATCCTTCCATCGGATCGCTCCCATCTCTTCCAGGACATTTACCAGGCGATAGACCGTTGCACTGCCTACATGACAGCCGCGTTTGCGCGCTTCTACATAAATCTCCTTGCAGGAAGAGCACTGTCCCTCCAGAATAATATCGAGCAAGGCCTGCCGCTGCCTCGTTATACGGCAGCCCCGTTCTCTCAACTGCTCAAGTACCAGATCGCGGCCCATTTTTGTCCGCTGCAGCTTAAGTGCAGGAGAATCATGAACCGATAAGATTTTTGACATACAATACACCCGTCTGCTGTATTCATTCACACCCCGAATAATCAATATGATCAATCATCGGACTGTTTCAAATCTTAGTGATAGCTAACTGTACTGGGTTAGTATAATATAACTCTCTATTTTTGTCAAGAATAGTTTCATGGTTTTCGAACAAAAAAAACGATCCTCTGTGCTGATCTGCAAATATCAGCGCAGAGGACCGCTCTGTCATTTCATTTCTTCAGCAGATGGAATATTAGTCCAATCTGTATCTGACGGGCATATTCAGCGGATCTTTATTACCTGGATCTTTCCCGCTGAGCCGCTGAGATGAAAACATTATCTCCGTCTTCCTTGTTTGCAACAACCTTGACATAGTATTTCTTTTTCTTATTCAGGCTCTTGCTTCCAATCTTTTTAATCGTAATCTTACTCTTCTTCTTGGAGACAACATTGACAACCTTATAGCTGGATTTCTTCTTGCTGGTTGAAATATATACCGTGTAGTTTGTTGCTCCGGCAACCTTTTTCCAGGTGGCTGTAATCTTTTTGCCGTTGCTGCTCCTCTTCAAAGTAAGATCCTGAGGTGCAAGTGCAGCATATGCCTTCGGAGACCATGCGGTGCGGAATTCATTCCCATCTACTTCATTATAATATCTATAGCGAATAGAATAAAAGCTCCCCGGCTGTGTGATCTCTATTTTATAATTATCATTGTCTCCCTTAACGACCATATCCTTTTCGT
>CADBQK010000091.1 GCA_902796775.1 uncultured Lachnospiraceae bacterium | reverse complement strand
CTAAGCTCATGCTCCGCTAGAGCGGGCATTCGCTAAGGACCGGCGAATTTTTAACGGTCTGCCAGAAGATATGCAGGAACTGCACTGCTAAATGGAGTCCGTTTTTTACTTTCGCAATTACCTGATAAACAATTAAAGAGAGAGAGGAGTCATATGGTATACAGAGATTTTCAGGGGATGAAGCTGTCAAACCTGGGTATGGGCTGCATGCGTCTCCCGGTGATTGGCGGGAAGGATGACCAGGTGGATGAAGAGGCAGCTGCCCGCATGCTGGAGTATGCGCTATCTAAAGGTGTCAATTACATTGATACTGCCTGGGGTTACCACAGTGGGAATTCGGAATTGGTGATGGGAAAACTTTTGGCCGGATATGACAGAGACAGTTACTATCTGGCAACAAAGTTTCCGGGCTATGATCTGTCCAATTTCGGCAAAGAAGAAGAGATTTTTGAGAAGCAGCTGGAGAAGCTGAAGACGGATCATATTGATTTCTATCTGATGCACAACATCTGTGAGCTGAATATCGACAGTTATCTGAATGCGGAAAAATACCATACTCTGGAGTATTTTCTGAAGCAGAAAAAGGAAGGAAGAATCCGTCATCTGGGATTTTCTGTACACGGAAGCCTGCAGGTTATGGAAAAATTTCTGAAGGCATATGGAGAATACATGGAATTCTGCCAGATCCAGCTGAATTATGTAGACTGGCATTTCCAGGATGCGCAGTCCAAAGTGAATCTTCTCAGATCTCTCCATATCCCGATCTGGGTTATGGAACCGCTGCGGGGAGGGATGCTGGTCAGGCTGCCGGAGGAAGAGGAGAAGAAACTGAAAGAGATGCGGCCGCAGGAGGATATGATTGATTGGGCATTCCGGTTTCTGCAGTCAATCCCGGAGGTAACAGTTATTCTGTCCGGCATGTCATCCTTTGAACAGATACAGGAAAACATCAGTATTTTTGAGGTTGAAAAACCCTTAAGCAAGTTTGAGGAGATGATGCTTGTCAGGGCTGGTGATCGTATGTCAGCGAAAGACGCGGTTCCCTGCACTGCCTGTCATTACTGTGCCCCGCACTGTCCGCAGGAGATCGATATCCCGTATATGATCTCCCTCTATAATGAGCATGCTTATACGGGCGGCGGATTCATAGCACCCATGGCATTGAATGCTATTCCGGAGGGACAGCGGCCTCAGGCCTGCCTGCAATGTCACAGCTGCGAGGAGGTATGCCCGCAGCGGCTTCCAATCTCAGATATACTGGCAGATTTCACAGCAAAAATGAGTGAGGGATAGTATATAAACAGCAGAAAGCTGGTTGGTATTTGAATAATATGAATAATAATACAGCGGCAGGCTTTAAAGCCTGCCGCCAGGTGTTTTGTTAGCTTAAAAGCAGTAATATCCCAGCCTTTCAGCCATTTAGCGGAAGGAGCTTTTCTTCTTGTAGGCACTCCATTTCCCGTAGACTTTTTTGCCATTAACGATTCGGTATGCACGGACTCTGGCTTTGATCCACTTGCAGGTCCCTCCTGCAAAAAGACGCATTTTGGTCTTCTTAGTAATGCGCTTTTTATCCCTGACTCTCATGTCAAAACCATCACTGCCAGCCGTTTTGCCTATAATCTGGACCTGATAACCATCTGCCTTGCTGACTTTCTTCCACTTTAAGTAAACCTGCAATCCGCTGCCTGCAGGGTATTTGCGATTATACGTCATCTTGACAGACCCGGGAATTGCAGGCTTCTTTGCCGCATAAGCCTGAGTCGGCAGAAGAGTGATCATCATCAATGAGATCAGCAGGATTGCAATCGGCCGGATAAATCCTTTTCTATTCATTGTTCTTCTCCTCATTTCCTGAAAAACTATGACAGAAGGATCCTACCTCTTGCCCTTATCATAGGCCTCACCAACAGCCTTCGGCGGATGGTTCCTCTTAGAGAAGAACATCAGCAGGATCAGGGTAAGGATGTAGGGGATCATCATGAAGAGATCTGTGTAGAGGGATGAAAGCCCCATCTTCAGGCACAGCTGGTTGCCGCCGGCCTTTGCCAGTCCGAAGAAGAGACAGACAAGGAAGGTTGGTCTGATGTTCCAGTTGCCGAAGATCATGGCTGCAATCGCCAGGTATCCATAGCCCAGGTAAATGCTGGGTGAGAACATGGACAGGATCGAGTAAGCGAAGCACATGCCGCCGAAGCCGGAAAGGCCGCCCGAGATGATCACGGAGATAAAACGGGTTTTGGCAACATCCCCGCCTGCTGCATCTACGGCCTGAGGATTTTCGCCGCAGGCGCGGATACGCATACCAAATTTGGACTTATACATCAGGTACCACAGGTAAACGCCAAGCAGCAGGATGATGACTTCAAAAGGATAAACATTGGTAAAGATGGCGCCGATGATGGGGATCTTACTGATTCCCGGTACCGTAAAACGGTTCGAAACGCCCAGCATGAATTTGTTGGAAGCATTGCCGTACAGGACACCGCTGATCTGGGAGGTCAGGAAGGTCGTGAGCGCGACTGCCAGGATGTTGACAACAACACCGCTGATGACCTGGTCTGCCCGGAACTTGATGCACAAGAGGGCATGAATAATGGCATACAGAGCACCACCGAAAAAGGCAGTGATCATGGCCAGATACAGGATCGTCTGTGATCCCAGACCGGTGTTCAGGGAAAGAAGTGTAGCCATGACGGCTCCGCAAAAGGCGCCGAAACCCTGGAAGCCTTCGACAGCCAGGTTGGTGATTCCGCTTTTTTCCGAGTAGATGGCGCCGACTGCCATAATGAACAACGGCAGACCAAATGCCAGTCCGTCAATGATCATATTGTTGATATATGTCATTTGTCAGCACCTCCTTCCTCTGTTTCCGGAGCCGGTTCTGCTGTTTCTTCCGTTCCATTCGACTTTTGCTTTTCTGCTTTTTCCTTCAGTTTTGCCGCTCTTTTCTCCAGTGCGGCTTTAAAGTCTGCCTCCTTGTCCAGATGGCTCTTCGCGACGAGACGGAAGAATCCACCGCAGGCAGAGAAGAGGAGAAGGATACCTGTGATAACCGAGGCAATTTCTTTAGCCACTCCCAGGACAGAGCTCATGTAATTGCTTCCATTCTGGAAGATGGTGATCAGCATGGAAGCAAGGATCGCGCCAAGCGGACTGGAGCTTCCAAGCAATGCGGTAGCGATGGCATCATATCCCATTCCTGGCAGGGTCTTGGGAAGAATCTGGTTGGTATAGCCCAGATAGTAAGTGACTCCGGCCAGACCTGCCAGCATACCTGAGATCATCATGGAGAAAACGATCTGGCGTCCGACATTGATACCGGCATAGCTTGCAGCGTGCCGGTTGGAACCGACCGCACGAAGCTCAAAACCGAAAACCGTCTTTTCAAAAATGAAATGTACGATAAAAGCCATTACAACCGCAATGATAATGCCCAGAGGTATGTTGCAGTAGTATCCGCCGATCATAACCTTGGTGAGCGTCAATCTGGATGCGGGAGTGATCGTCTTAGACGCACGGCTGACCGGATCTACAAACCTGGAGTTGATAAAGAAGCCGGTCAGGTAACTGATAATATAGTTGATCATGATGGTCGAGACGACTTCATGAATGTTGAATTTGTACTTCAGATAACCGACCGCTGCTCCAAGTGCTGCTCCTATGATAAGCCCGATGATTACCACCAGAGGTTTTGCAATAAAGGGAGAGAGTCCTTTCATATATCCTGCCGTAATGGAAGCCATGAATCCTGTCAGCAGCATCTGTCCGGAAATACCGATATTGAACAGGCCGCAGCGATAGGCAAAAATGAAAGACAGTGCAGCCAGAAGCATCGGAGCCATGACGTTCAGAAACTGGAACAGATCCGACAGCATGCCGCTTCCGGATCCATAGCTGGCCTTGGGAGCCATACCGTTACCTGCGAGGAAGCTGAAAAAGGCAGTCAGAGGATTCTTCCCCAGGATCAGCAGGAAAATACTGGAAACGATCAGCATCAGGACGATACAGAACAGAGGAACTGTCAGGCCGGACCATCTTTCGTTCGTCAGAAAACGCGCCAGAGTGGATTTGAAGCCATGTTCATTTATGTTATTTTCATTTTTATTCATGACTTAAGCCACCCCCATCATATACCGGCCGACATCCTGTGATGTCAGGGATGCTGCATCCGCAATTTTCAGGAGCTGTCCATTATAGATGACACCGATCGTATCTGCCAAGCCCATGACCTCATCCAGCTCCAGGGAGATTAGCAGGATTGCCGCTCCGCGGTCACGCTCCTCGATGATTTCTTTATGTATATTTTCGATTGCACCCATATCCAGACCGCGGGTCGGCTGCACGAAGATGATCAGGGGTGTATGCTCCTCAATCTCTCTGCCGACGATGGCCTTCTGCTGATTACCGCCGCTCATCGACCGCATGATGGTCTTGCTGCCCTGGCCGCTGCGGATATCGTAATCTTCGATCAGGCGCTCTGCATATTTTTCTGATTCTGAAAAATCAAAGATACCGCCTTTGGAAAACGGCTCTTTGTAGTACCGGCGGATCGCAAGATTATCCCGCAGATTGAAATCCTGGAAAACGCCGAAGGTCTGCCGGTCTTCCGGAATGTAGCCGATTCCTGTTTCCGTCCTTTCGCGGATAGAAGCATGTGTGATATCCTTGCCGAGCAGATGAACGCTTCCGCTGTTGATCTTGACCAGACCTGTGATGGCATCTGCCAGTTCCACCTGGCCATTGCCGGAAACGCCGGCAATCGCGAAGATCTCGCCCGCGTGTATGTCAAAGGATACTTTTTTGACTACCTCGACCTTATCTTCATTGATCACACTCAGATCTTTAACCGACAAAATCGTTTCACCGAATTTAGCTGCTGATTTAGTCGCTTTCAATGCAACATTTCTGCCGACCATCAGGTTGGCCATTTCCTGAGTGGAGGTTGTCCTGACATCGAGGATGTCTACCAGAGCTCCGCGGCGCAGGATCGCACAGCGATCCGCAATCTTTTTGATTTCCTCGATTTTGTGGGTAATGAGGATGATCGTCTTGCCGCCTTTTCGCAGCTCTTCCATAATTTTGAGAAGGTACTCGACCTCCTGAGGAGTCAGAATCGAAGTGGGCTCATCAAAGATCAGGATCTCCGCTTCACGGTACAGCATTTTCATGATCTCTACACGCTGGCGGATGGAAACGTTGATGTCGGAAATCAGGTCGGTAGGATTGACTTCCAGGCCGTATTCTTTGGAAAGAGAACGGATCTTTTCATTTGCCTCTTTCATATCCACATAGGGAATGAAGCCGAGGATCTTTTTGACAGGCTCGATCCCGAGTACAATGTTTTCTCCGACAGTGTAGTTATCTACCAGCTTAAAATGCTGGTGGACCATACCGATATTTTTAGCCGCAGCTTCAGAAGGAGATTTAAACTCTACCTTTTCGCCGCGAATATAGATTTCGCCGTGATCCGGCTCATATAAACCGTACAGCATACTCATCAGCGTGGATTTCCCGGCACCGTTTTCGCCCAGGAGCGCATAGATCTCTCCCTTACGCACCTGGATCGTTACATCATCATTGGCGATGATGCCCGGGAAACGTTTGGTAATATGCCGCATTTCCACGATATACTCTTCTTTGTTTACTTCCATAACTGCTTCTCCCATAGCTGTTGTAATCGATATTAGAGAAGGCCTGCCACACCATCGCATGGCAGGCCTTCATTTTCAGCCCTTAGCTTGTTTCAATCAGAAACAGTTCAGGTAACCGGATAATATTACTTCAGTCCAGGGAAATTATCCGGCAGATAACCGTTAAAGTTCGAAGGAGGAACGATCTCGCCTGCTTTGAGTTTGTCATATGCTTCCTGCATCTTGGCAAGAGCATCTTCAGAAAGCTGCTGACGACCTTCAGCGGAGACAAAACCGGTAGAATCCGTATCAGCGCCCAGAGTAGCGTCTTCGCCCTTGAAAGAGCCGTCATAGATAGCATTGAGCTGCTTAGTGATGTTGACATCCATAACTTTCAGGACTGAGGTCAGGATGATGTTGGAAGAGCCATTTGCACCGTCATCATACTGGTCTACATCACATCCGATTGCATAAGCGCCGCCCTTTTCCTTAATAGCGGTAAAGCAGCCGTTTCCGGCAGTGCCCGCTGCAGGGAAGATGATATCAACGCCTTCATTCAGAAGTGCGTTTGCAACATCCTTACCTTTTGCCTGGTCAGCAAAGTCGCCGATATAGTTGCCGCCGACGGAGGTGCCAAGGCCCTCAACAGGGACGGCAGCTTCGCCTGCATAGGAAGGAATCTCAACATATTCAGCGCTGGTGCCGTATTTCGCATTGGCATAGTTTACACCAGCCATGAAACCAAACTCATAGTTGACGTTGGACGGGAATGCAATGCCGTTTACAACAGCAACCTTGCCAGTGCTGGTGGACAGTGCAGCAGCAAGACCTGCAAAGAAACCGGACTCCTGCTCCAGGAAGGTCATGGTGTAGACATTCGGAAGTCCCTTTACTTCATTCCCCTCGGAATCCGTAATGGCGGAGTCTACAACGATGAAATACTTATCCGGGTTAGCAGTAGCGATTTCGCCGATTGCTGCAAAGTTGTAGCCGGGCAGTACGAAAACATCATAATCGCCTACCAGAGAACCAACGGTCTCGATAACCTTGGACAGATCCGCTTCCTTAACGTCTGTGACACTGCAGTCAGGATGCTCAGCGACAAAAGCTTTGATACCTTCGTAGCAGTTCTGATTGAAAGAACCGTCATCAACGCCGGATGTAGTTACGATACAAACTTTCTTGCCGCTCTCAGAAGCTGAAGCTGCCTGGGATGCATTGTCAGTCTTGCTTGCCGGGTTGCCTCCGCAAGCTGCCAGGCTCATGATCATGACAAAGGTCAGAATGAGACTGATAATACCAAGTGTCTTTCTTTTCATGATATCCTCCTTAACAATTGCCTGGATCAGCACCATGCTGTCCTGAACTGATATTGAAGCTGCCCAGCATCCTGCGTATTTGCGCTGCTGAACATCCACAGATATTGTAGCACTGTTTTGTCTAATATTAAAGCAAAATTTTCGCAAATTTATCTATAAATTCAGGCGCGAACAGCGCATTTGAGTGCCACTTCCATCATTTCGTGGAAGCTGTCCTGACGTTGTGCAGCATTTAATGCCTCTCCTGTAAAGATATGGTCAGAGATCGTAAACAGGGCCAAAGCCTTTTTATGCTCGGACATAGCTGTCAGGTAAAGCGCTGCCGACTCCATTTCTACACAAAGAAGACCGAGATCACGTGCCTTCTGATTGACCTCCTTGTCCGGATGGTAGAAGAAGTCAGAAGCATAAACGCTGCCGACATGTGTACGGACATTCATCTCCTCAGCCGCTTTTACAGCCTCCTTCAAGAGTTCATAAGTCGCAGTAGGAGCCACGATCCCCGGCAGATTGTAAGCTGTTGCCATCGCCGAATTGGTAGAAGCAGACATGGCGATAACCAGATCACGCACATGGACATCATCCTGCAGAGAGCCGGCAGAACCGATACGGATGATCGTCTCCACACCGAAGAACTGGTACAGCTCATGCGCATAGAGGGTAAATGAAGGCATACCCATGCCGGAGCCCATCACAGAGACCTCCTTACCCTCGTAGGTCCCGGTATAGCCCAGCATATTCCGTACATCATTAAAAAGGACCGGGTTCTCCAGATAATGCTCCGCAACATATTTCGCACGCAGCGGATCTCCCGGCATCAGCACAGTCTTAGCAACATGCGTACCCTCCTTGAGCTGGATACTGGCAGACGGTGAACTTTGCATCATGATATGTAATCCTCCTTTACATAAGATTTCTGTATCGAAAAAACTATCTAGTATCTTAGCACATTCACTGAAAAAAGCCAATTATAGATTCGTTTTTTATACATTATGCAGCATTAAGCAACGACAGATTTATCTTCCCTGTATGTTTTGAGAAGCATTGTCAAAATATACAGAACACCTCAATAGTTACAAGGATTTGAATATGTGTTATAAATATTTATGGATTCACTCATTAAAAAACTGGATTATGTAATCTATGATACTGCTTGTAATGATTAGGCAAGACAGCAAAACAGGTTATTGCGAAACTGCATTATCTGACTCTTTTTTATGGTGCAGGCTGCACCTGGAACAGACACAGTTTCCCAATTACCTGTTCCCATTCAAAAAGAAGGAGAGAGAGTTATGCGGCAATATATCGCGATCGATCTGAAATCTTTCTATGCATCGGTTGAATGCCGGGAACTGGGACTGGATCCGCTGACGACAAATCTGGTCGTTGCAGATGTT
>CADBQK010000090.1 GCA_902796775.1 uncultured Lachnospiraceae bacterium | reverse complement strand
ATCCTCGATATGGAAGGCTTTGATACCTCTCTGGCTGAGGGCGTTATCCTTCTGACTCCTTTCGTTGCTTCTGCTGATGATGAGAAGACTCAGAGCTTCGTTAATGCATATAAAGAGAAGTTTGGCGAAACTCCGAATCAGTTCGCAGCAGATGCATATGACTGTGTATATGCTATTGCGCAAGCTTGCGAGACACAGGGAATTACTCCTGAAATGAGCGCAGAAGAGATCTGCGAGAAGCTGACAGCTACTTTTGCAGGCGGCGAGTTCACCGTGACTGGTCTGACCGGTGAAGGCATGACCTGGTCCGCCTCCGGCGAAGTTTCCAAGACTCCTAAGGGCATGATCATTCAGAATGGTGTTTACGAGCCTCTGGACTAATTAAAGATAAACGGGCAGGCAGCCTGGGATTTATTCCTCGGATTGCCTGCCGTCTGGAAATATCGCATCCGGCGCATGTGCGTCGCCATGCATCGCGCTGGACAGGGGAAGCGCAGGCTCTCCCTGTCCGATTTTTATAGAGAGGGGGTGCATATTAGTGAACTTGTTGTCAAATCTGATCAACGGCATCAGTCTTGGCAGTGTGTATGCTATTATTGCACTGGGTTATACCATGGTATACGGCATCGCCCGAATGCTGAATTTCGCGCATGGTGATGTCATCATGATCGGCGGCTATGCCTGTTTCTGTGCCATGAATTATCTGCATATGCCGGGACTGGCTGGTGTGCTTCTGGCTGTGGTCGTATGTACAATTCTGGGAATCGTAATCGAAAAGCTTGCCTATAAACCGCTGCGGCAGGCAACGTCCCTGGCTGTTTTGATTACAGCAATCGGTGTGAGCTATTTCCTTCAGAATATGGCACTTCTGATCTGGAAGTCTGATCCGAAGGTGTTTACGTCTGTTGTCAAGATTCCGACGATCCATCTGTTTGACGGGCAGCTGTCGATCAGCGGGATTACGATCGTGACGATTCTGGCAAATATCATTATCATGCTCTGTCTGACTGCTTTCACAGGTAATACCAAGGCAGGCAAGGCTATGCGTGCGGTGTCCGAGGATAAGGGCGCAGCCCAGCTTATGGGCATTAATGTAAACAGCACTATTTCGCTGACTTTTGCCATTGGTTCCGGGTTGGCAGCTATTGCCGGTGTACTGCTTTGTTCGGCTTATCCGACACTGATGCCGACGACAGGATCCATGCCTGGTATCAAGGCGTTTACGGCAGCAGTCTTCGGCGGTATCGGTTCTATTCCCGGAGCGATGCTTGGAGGTGTTCTGCTGGGTGTCATTGAGATTCTGAGCAGGGCTTATATTTCTTCACAGCTCAGCGATGCAATTGTGTTTGCGGTGCTGGTCATCGTACTCCTCATCCGGCCTGCAGGTATCTTGGGGAAACCTATCCGGGAGAAAGTCTAAGGTGGCCGCATGAAGAATACAAAGAAGTTCAGTTTTGCGAAGTATAAGAGCATCATAACGTATATCTGTGTCATTATAGCTTTTGTCATTATCCGGACATTGATCGTAGGAGGCTCCATTTCCAACTCCATGCAGGGTATGCTGGTTCCAATCTGTGCCTACATCTGTATGGCTGTTTCCCTGAACCTGACGGTTGGAATCCTGGGAGAACTGAGTCTGGGACACGCCGGGTTTATGAGTGTTGGCGCGTTTTCCGGTCTGGTGGCAGCTGCTTGCCTGGAAGGAGCGGTGCCCAATGATGGCATCCGTCTGCTGCTTTCCATCATAATCGGCGCCATTTTTGCGGCGATTGCCGGGATTCTTGTCGGCATTCCGGTCCTGCGTCTGCAGGGTGATTATCTTGCGATTGTTACGCTTGCCTTTGGGCAGATCATTAAAAATGTCCTGGAAAATCTGTATGTTGGCCTGGATCCGTCAGGTCTGCATTTTTCCATGAAGGATTCCGCATCTCTCGGTATGAAAGGCGGAACCGTTCTGATCAACGGCCCCAGAGGTGCGCTTGGAATGAGCAAAATCTCGACCTTTACTGCAGGATTTATCCTAATCCTGGTGGTTCTGTTCATCACACAGAATCTGATCAACAGTCGTTCCGGCCGCGCAATCATGGCAATCCGCGATAACCGTATAGCGGCAGAGGCAACAGGAATCAGCATTACAAAATACAAGATGATCGCTTTTGTCATCTCAGCCTCGATGGCCGGTATGGCAGGTGTTCTGTATGCGATGAATTATTCTACGATCGTGCCGAAGAAATTCGACTTTAACACTTCCATCCTTGTCCTGGTCTTTGTTGTTCTGGGCGGGATCGGAAATATCCAGGGGAGTATTATTGCAGCTACGATCTTGACCGTACTGCCGGAACTTTTGCGTTCAATGCGGGATTACCGTATGCTGATCTACGCTATTGTACTGATTCTGGTTATGCTGGCTACAAACAATCCGACGATAAAGAATATGATTTCTTCTATCAAGAACCGATCAGGAGGCAGTTCTGGATCAGAGGAAGCAGAAATGGTGCAGGGGGGTGCTTCGGATGAGTGAAGTCAAAGATAAGAGGCTGAACCTGCATAAGGATGAATCGATTACGCATGGACAGATGGTTCCGAAGCCTACGAACAGTATTGTTCCGAAGAGGGATGTTGGGGAGACCCCTGTCCTGGAGACCATGCATCTGGGGATCGATTTCGGTGGTCTGACCGCTGTTGATGAGTTTAATATGACGATCGGCAGGACGGAGATTGCCGGATTGATCGGACCGAACGGTGCCGGGAAGACAACGGTCTTCAATCTGCTGACCAAAGTCT
>CADBQK010000089.1 GCA_902796775.1 uncultured Lachnospiraceae bacterium | reverse complement strand
GATACCGCTATGGACATGTACAGCGGTGCAGGCCTTGAGAACTTCGAGAGTGGCGACTTGAAGGGCGTGGTCGTGGATGCCATGTCCGCGGTTGGAAAGCTGAGGGATGCTTACTCACGGCTGATTGATCTGTTTGCGCCGGCAACAGACGTCAGCGACAGCGAGGATGTCGAGGTGTTTCTTGCAAATGACAAGACACGGGAGTCCTTCTATGACCTGCTGTGCGCTTTGGGCAAAGCCCTGAATATCGTGCTGAATTCTCAACAGGCTTATGCTGCTATGCCGAGGGATGAGCTGAAACGATATCAGGATACCTTTGTGTTCCTCTCCAAGGTGCGCCGCAGCGTAAAGATCCGCTATTGCGACGCCATCGACAACCGTGAATATGAGCCGCTGATGCAGAATCTGCTGGACACGCACATGTCCGTGGAGGGATTGCGGCAGCTCACGAACCCGATTGATATTCTGAACAAGGATGATTTCGAGAAAGAGTTGGAAGAGCTGGGCAGCCTGCGCGCCAAGGCAGATGCCATTTCCAGCCGCCTGAGCAAGAGCATCAGCGAGAAGTTTGATGAAAACCCCGCGTATTATGACAGCTTTTCCAAGCGCATTAAGCAGGCGCTCCATGAATACCGTGAGAAGGTCATCACCGAAGCAGAATACCTCGCCAAAATGCAGTCCATCATGGAAGATTATCACGCGGGCCGCAGTACAGTCAGCTATCCAGCTTCGATACGCAATAATGTGCATGCACAGGCATTTTACGGAGTTATCGCCGCGATCTTTGATGCGGAGAAAAATATCGAGGTTTCTTCTGACTTTGTCGCGGAAATAGCAATCGCCATCACCAAGATTATTGAAAAGCACAGCCAGGTGGACTGGACCAGCAATAAGACGATTCACGATCGCATTTCGCAGGATATCGACGATCTATTCTATGAATATGAAAAACGGCGCGGGTTAAAGCTTTCATTCGATGTGATCGACAAGATCATTGAGAATGTCAAAACCGTGGCGCTCAGGAGGTTCTGATGGCTGAAAGAAATGAAAACGAATATCGAACCGTTTGTTTTAATGGGATAGAAATCAGCTATCAGCTGATACGGAAGGAAGTAAAAAACCTCAACCTTCGCATTCGGCCAGACGGAACGGTCCTCGTTTCAGCAAACCCCGCCGTGCCCGAGACCAGAATCGACGAATTTGTCAGCAACAAAGGAGGGTATATTCTTTCGACGCTGAAGAAATTCGATGAAATAGCGCAGTATCGGCCCCAGCCAAAAGTATTTGTGAGCGGTGAAACCTTCAACATCCTGGGTCACGGGCTTCGCCTTGAGATCGTTCAAGGAAAGAAAAACAGAGTAACATCAGACGGTGTATTTCTCCACTTGAGCATTAAGGATCCGGCTGATGGCAAAGCAAGGG
Source organism: uncultured Lachnospiraceae bacterium (assembly GCA_902796775.1). The sequence continues at coordinate 1,696 of CADBQK010000089.1, read as the reverse complement.
AGCGAATTGTGAAACGCTACCTGGATAAGCGATGCAGAGAGGTTTTCAAAGAAGTCCTTGAGGAGTGCTATCCAGCATTTTATAAATACGGCGTTTCCATGCCTGAACTACGAATAAGGAATATGGAAACGCGTTGGGGATCGTGTTCTCCCAAGCGAGGCGTGATCACAATAAACAAGCAGCTTTTGGTTGCGCCGAGGCATTGTATAGAATATGTCGTCACTCATGAGCTATGCCATATGGTTCATCCCAATCATTCCAGATGGTTCTATGAATTCCTCACAATGCATATGCCAGATTGGCGCGAACGAAAAAAAACACTGGACCAATATGCGCTGTTTTGGCTATAGCAAACGGCAACGCCATAACTTTGCAAAGAATAGTCATGATGATATTGTTAGGCTTATTAAATGAAAGCTCCTCCGTAAGGATAGGTACAAAATATCGGTAATTGATGGTAACATCCGAATTGGGAATACTGGGATTTCACCCTTCCCTCCTGACTGGTTAGCAGATTTGGGGCTTTTATACTTATAATTGTTCGGTTATCGCATACTCGAGAATAAGGCAAAGGATGTGCAGTCCTTCACCTCTGACTTTGTCAGTGGGTCTTGCCCGTCCTACTCTGTTCTGCTTTTTCTCGCTGTGCCTTCCATTCTGCGAATTCAAGCTGTCCCTCCTCGCTGTGATAATAGGCGATGATGTCCGGCAGCAGGCATCGGGCGATTGCCTCGATCTTATGTTCAGGGATATTGGTCTTGTTGACGAGTTTCTTTCTTCTGCTCACTATGTCCCTCCGTGATGTATGGCTTTTTCATAATTTGAATCTCCTGTTGTAAACGAACTTTGTAAACGAGCGTCTTCAAAACTTTTGCAGCCAATAATGGCTTGGCGCGTGGATATCTTGCTTGCTAAAGAGCAATATGGTAAAACCCTCGAAAAAGTCAGTAATCATGGGCTTTTCGGGATGTCCATGCGGCACTGTTCTGTGAATGGATTGTCGGGGTCATCCACTTCCTTAAAGCCATTGGGAGATTTGGGTTTTGAAAGGGCTCGTTTACAGCCCTTGTTTACATCGGTTGGAAGGTTGAAATCCCTTTGGGATTTCATGTTTCGGACTTCGTCCGAAATCGTCGGAGGTCGAATCAAAGATTCGGACGCGGCGCCTCGGCGCTCCTCCGGGATCGCCGACCCGCGCAACGATGGCTTCGCCGTCCTTTCGCTAACCCTGATCCATGACCGCTGTATGCCATACTTGCTGAATCGGTGCGTCGGCCCGGTCTTCCAGCCGATGACTACGTTGTTCATGATCTCGTTGACCTCGTTGGTGTCGTTGCGTTTCGGCTCGTCGTAGGGATGGTCAAGTCCTTCCTTGAAGATTTGCAGTGTACAGACGTAATCGTCCTCCAGGTTATCCAGGTAGTCCTGAATCCGTCCGGCGACGGTATCCTCCGCCATGCATTCCATGCGCAGCCGATTCAACTCCAGCTCCATTTCACGAGAGAAGGTCAGGCTGAATTTCCCCGATTTGTAAATCTCCATCACCTCCGCCCAGACCTGCTCGATATAGGCGCGGGATGCCGACTCGTCGGCCAGAATGTGCGTCTCTGCCTGCTCCATGTCCACGATGATCGGGATGAAGCGCCGGTTGCCTGTGCGGTCGAAGGGCAGGAATTTCAGCCGGTTCGTGGTGCCG
>CADBQK010000088.1 GCA_902796775.1 uncultured Lachnospiraceae bacterium | reverse complement strand
GGGATAACCTCATCAAACAGATCCTTCATATCCTGAACCGCGTCTTCGCCGGATGCCCGGGCATAACCGCAGCCTTTATCGGGTTCAGATATGAAAGCCATCCAGACGCAGTCATTCTGTTTCTTATAGAGTACATAATTGTAGTAGAAAGAGGCTGCATCAGAGAGTATTTCGAAATCCATTTCCTCTTCGGTATCCGGAAGCCCTGCTGTGATCCAATGATCTGCGGTTTTCTGAAGAGCAGGTTTGATTATCTGCAGTTTGACTTCTTCGCCTTTCCAAAAGGCAGGCGCAAAAATCCCCGGTGCCGTAAGCAGATATAAGGGGATAACGCAGGCTAACAGGATAATGCCGGCTTTCCATTTTTTAAAGATAAAAAGCAGAATGCCTGCCGTTGGCAGGATCAATACGAGAATCGTACGGATACTTCTTCGGCCCAGCAGGAACAATACGGCAAAAGCGATTGCTCCCAGAAGAAAAACTGCTATATAAAACAGTTTTTTGAGTTTTTTCTCCATTATTGCATCTCCGCAGACTACTAATAACCAGCTTTCAAAAAAGGGCTTTTAAGTACAGCTGTGCTCATTATTGAGTAAGGACCTTGTACTCTCTGACAAATTCCGGAATGATTGTTTCCGTGAGTTCTTCCACAGGGACCTGGTTGTCAGCTGTGTGGAACAGCCGGAATCTGATATTCATGAATTTTATCCAGCAATCCTTACGGATCTCCGGATTCTTTTCGGAAGCTTCACGGATATATCCCTTGGTCGGGGCGGGCCGCTCATCCATGATCTCCGGATAGCGCTCATGCATCTTTTCGATAAGAATGTGTGCCATTTCCACTGCACACATGAACAGTTCCATATCGCGCCGGCTGTTTTTTTCGGGATCACTGACGGCTCTTTCAAGCAGCTGTTCGTACTGTTTCAATGCCCGGAAGAATCGGTCCTCCGGTTCGGGACCGTTAAGATCCGGCAGGCTGCTGTTTTTATTCATGGGAGTTTTCTCGGTCATAATAATTCCTGATTTCCTTTACGATAAGCGAATAGTCTGCGGCTTCACCGGGGAACGGGATGATCTGTACATTGTTCAGCAGAAAGAGGAAGTCCAGCCCCAGGTCATAAACCTCCCGGCGGAAGGGGATCACTTTTTTCCGCATTCCCATGGCGGTGCCGATCTCCTTGGGGACCCATTCGGACCGCTCTGCATCCGGTGTCAGTACGAGGACGATAATGTCTGCGTTGCTCAAAGCTCTTGGGATCTCTTTTATGTAACTGGATCCCGCAGGGATCGAGTTCGGCGCCATCCAGCATCTGTATCCGTTTTGTTCAATAACGTTTTTTATGCTTTCGGCTTCCGAAAACTGCTTAGAAGAATAACTGATGAAGATTCCGGGCTTTCCTTCTTCAGGAAGCACTATCTGCCTGAGGAGTGACTCCAGGAGGGAAGCTTTTTCCGGATCGAACTCATAAATATTGATCTCCGTCAGAGAATCGATCGACTGAAGCGCCAGAGTCAGCTGTTCCCACAATACACAGGCCATATACTGCAGCTCGATCTGCTGTTCGCCTGTGCCGAAAACGGTCATGGCAATGTTTGAAACAGGAATCCCCATGTAAGAAGCCTGTTCCAGAAGATAACGCATGGCGGCATACTTGGACTTTAGGATCGTAAGGGAGGGATTTTCCCTGTGATCGGGATCCAGAAGTTCGATGCAGCCGATCCTTCTGAAGTTGGAATCGATCTCATCGGAGATCCAGAACCCCTGATCCTTCATGTTCAGGGCAGGGGAGCGGGAGAGAAGGTCTATGGAAATGTTCCGTTCCCAGAATAGAGAACCGATCAGAGAACGGTCTGTAACCCAATACCGGTTTTTATATGCGGAACAGATGAGAAGATCAAAAGATCCTGTCTCGTCCATAATATCGCCCTGAATCAGACGGATCAGTTTTCTTTCGTCATTTGCAGGATGTAGTTCAAGCAGTGTTTTCATCATTTCCCGATGCTCCGATAAATCATGGCGCTGATAGTACGATCTGAGGCTGTATTATACTACGATCTGAGGCTGTTCTATATTACGATCCGGAACTGCTGCCGTCAGGCTGCCGGTCAGAGCGCAGCAATGCATACCAGCTGGCATCGCAGATGCCCTGGTTGTTTCTGTCAGAGCTTCGCATGGTGCCCTCATATTTCATGCCGCATTTTTTCATGACCATTCCGGAATGCGGATTTCTCGGGTCATGACGGCTTTCAATGCGGTTTGCGCCGACTT
>CADBQK010000087.1 GCA_902796775.1 uncultured Lachnospiraceae bacterium | reverse complement strand
GCTGTCCACAATTATACACGTAGAGGCAAGATCAAAAAAGATTACTTTAAGATGAGCAGCAGCTTTATGAAGAAATGGTACAAGAAGGGCAAGGGCTCTATGGAATATTAAAATTAAGTACCATTCTGTATGAAGAAACAAGGCTGTGAAAGGGTTGTCATCCTTTTCACAGCCTTTTTGATTCCATTGTCTTCTGTTCTTATTATTCATCCGACAGCAGTCTCTGAACAAACTGTATGAATGCCATGGCGCTTGGCTGCAGTTCGGCAGAATTGAGCCAGGTAAAAGCAAGGCGCAGCCGAAGGTCCGGATCTTCCAGTGGTACTGCCCGAAATGTGTTCCCTAATGTCTGTGTTTTCTTATGCGGGATGAATGCCACCATGTTCCGGGATCGAGCCATATCCAGCATGAGCTCCATCTGGATCGTCTCCATGACGCTGCCGGGACATACACCTGCTCTGTCGAAATGGCTGAGGATCGCATCGTGAAGCTTATAATCTCCGGTATAGATAATGATATCCCTTCCCTGAAGATCCTGATAAGTCACCAGACTCTTGTGTGCCAGCTCATGGCCGGCTGCCACAACAATATCGTGGGGATCATCTTCAAACCAGATCCGCCGGTAAGGATCATCCTCCTCCGGAGTAAAGATCCCGATATCTATGACTCTCCGATTCATCAGCTTTTCAACGACTTTTGGACCTCTTTCAAGCAAGTCTATGTGGATATCCGGATATGCTTCTCCAAAAGCCAGCAGGATACTGGTCAGGGAAGTCAGCGCCGTCAGAGGCGGCATACCCAGTACAAAACGCCCACTGATGACTTCTTCTTCTTCCTTAAGCCTCTCAATATTCCCGATACATCGCATGACGGTCTCACACTCCGGAAGGATCCTCTCCCCTGCATCGGTCAGCCTGACAACATTGGTCGTCCGGATAAAAAGGGGACATCCGAGTTCCTCTTCCAGTTCCTTGATCGACCGGCTGATGCTGGGCTGGGAAAGGTACACAGCCTCCGAGGCCTTCCTGAAATTTTTATACCTTGCTACAGCAAGGAAACATTGAATATGACGGATCTCCATAAAGACTCCTTTAGTGCACACAAGCTGCTGTCTTTTCATCAAGCCTTACCATCTTTTGCAGCTTGAATCAGCCTTATTTGAGAAACAAAATTGTTCCCTGTCCGGATTCGATTTATAATCAGAACAGTTACATTATTCTAAAATTGTTTGTAAACTGTTTAGCTGCTCATTATCAGATTTTTCAGGAGGAATTGTTCAAATGCAGGAATCCCATCCCTTAAAGTATCTGGCACCCAGCTGGCCCGCCCTGGTCATGGGCACAGGCGGTCTCGGTAATATCCTGTGGAAGTGGCACAGCAAACTGCCGGCACTCCAGTACCCGGCCATCCTTCTGGCTGCGATTGCGCTGGCTGCCTATTTCATTATCATGATTGCCCAGCTCAGGCGCTTTACCAGCTACCCCGCTTATGCACTGCGGGATCTGCATGACTCTGTCAACTCCAATTTTTATGTCACAACCGGTGTTTCCACGATTATCGTCGCGACCAATGTCGCAAACATCTGGAGCATCTGGCTGCCTGAAAGCGCTGTATTCCCGATCTGCCTGGTCATGTGGGCTATCGCCTGTGCAATCGTTACCTGGTGTACATTCTATATTACCCTGCGTAATTTCCTTGCCAAAGAGCCTTTCCCCGATCAGGGGATCAATTTTGCCTGGCTGATGGCGCCGATCGCAAATATGGCGATTCTGTTAATAGGCTGTCCCGTAACAAACATGGCCATCAAAAAAATGCCTGGCGCTGCCATGACCATTTTCTCCATGAATGCCGCCTTCTTCGGGATCGGCTTTTTCCTGTTTATCTTTGTCAGCGCTTTTGTATACGGGCGTTTCTGCCAGGGCGAGATTAGTTCCGCACCAACAACACCGACCTTCGGTATCTTCCTGAGCGCCATCGGCCTGATTGCCGGACCTTTTTATGACCTGGCAAACAATGCGGTCGCTCTGGAAGTCTTGGAGAGTGCAAAGCTTGCACATCTGATGTGCCTGGTGACATGGGGTTTCGGAATCTGGATCATGGTGATCACCTTCCTGATCTGCCTGTACCATGCAAGGAACGGCGGCTTCCCTTTCAAGCTGAGCTGGTGGGCTTTCATCTTCCCGATGGGTGCTTATACCATCGCCAGTCTTAAAGTCATGGACGCCTTTCCCTGTGCCTTTACCACCCTCTGCTCTGCCTTCTTTACCATTCTCCTGGCAGGACTCTGGATCTATGTCTTCACCAATACGATCAAAGGGATCATGGATGGAAGTCTGTTTATGGGAACACCAATCAACGAGGCGTAAAAAGCAAAACTCTTTATCCAATCAATGATCAATTCCTGATAAGGATCACTGAGGCTGCCGCAAATCCGGCAGCCTTTTTTCGATACGAAAAATATGGACCTTCTGCAGATAAATCAACTCTTCTGAAATTCCTTTACCTTCGTCTCTATTTCATGACAGATCCCGTCCAGTCCGCGGAAATCGGTCGCTACAGTGATGTCTGCTGCAGCTTCATACCGGGCTTTCCTCTGCTGCATCAGTCTGGCAATATCCTTGATATTTTTATGTCCCTCCAGCAGGGGACGTTTATGCGTATGCTCTACCCTTTCCAGAATCGTCTGGGGCAGGGCTGTAAGCAGTACGACTGTCCCGGCTTCCTTCATCAGGCAGGCATTCTCCGGCCGCATTGCCATCCCGCCTCCGCAGGAAATGATCATAGGCTCCATCCGGGTTAATTCCCTAAGCAGCGCTGTCTCTGTATCGCGGAAATACAGCTCACCCTTTTTTTCGAAAATCTCAGAGATGCTCATCCCTTCCCTCTCCTCAATCAGATGATCTGTATCCGCTTCCGGGATCTCAAGCTGCCTGGACAGCCTTCTGGCAACCGAAGACTTTCCCACGCCCATAAAACCAATCAGCAATATATGCTTTTCCATTCTTTACACACTCTATTTCTTCACTTTGCTTTGCTGCTGAAAAAAAAGCTGCCGTATTTCCCCTGCAGGCATCTCGCAGCCTGTCCATAATCGAAATGCCTCCGCCCCTTGATACAGCAGCATAAGAAGACCGTTCGCAGTCTGGCAGCCTTGCTGACCAGCCATCTTAAGCAGCCTTGTCTGGCGAGGCTCATAGATGATGTCGGATACAAACAGTCCCGGATGCAGCATTTTCGGGTCCCGGATCAGGCAGTCATCCATATCATCTGCTCCCCGCTCCATTCCGACAGAGGAAGCATTCGTCAGGATATCACTGCAGTGGATTCTCTCAGCAAGCAGCTCCTCATCCGCCAAATCACAGGAAATGACCTGGCAGGATGCTGCTGCCCGAAGTTTTTCCGCCAATTCATCCATCCTGTCACGGGACTTTCCCCGGCGATTGAATACATAGATCTTTTTCATGCCATCCAGAGCTGCCTGTGTGCAGATAGCCACCGCGGCTCCGCCTCCGCCCAGCAGAGTCATAACCTTTCCCTCCGGGGAAAACCCTGCCTGGCGGATCGATTCCATATATCCGTACCCGTCTGTTGTATTTCCTATAAGCACACCGTTCTCATTCACTACCGTATTTACAGAACCGGTCAAGCTTGCAGCCGGCGACAGTACGTCACACAGCTCTGCCATCCGGCTCTTGTCCGGCATAGTCAGGTTCCAGCCGCGGGCACCCAGGACTTTCAGCCCCTCCACCGCAGCCGGCAGCTCTTCCCTTCCCACATCAAACGCGAGGTAACGATAGTCCAGCCCCAGCAGCCGAAACGCTTCATTATGCATTGCCGGAGAAATACTGTGTGCCACAGGTCTTCCCAGCAGGCATACAAGCTTCGTCTTCCCGCTGATGCCTTCTGCTTGTAAATTCATACACACTGTTTCCTTTTTGAAAAAGGACTGCCGACCCTCAAAAACGGGACTGCAGTCCTTTATTAGCTGTTTGTTTGTGTGGATCACACTCACCAGATCCCGGATTTACTATTACTGCGGGCTATAGTCAGCCTGGGAGCTGAGAAATTACACTCTCTTCAGGTATTCGCCGGTTCTGGTATCAATCTGGATCACATCGCCGATCTCTACAAAAAGAGGGACAGCAACCTGAGCGCCTGTCTCAACGATACAGGGCTTTGTGGCACCTGTAGATGTATTGCCCTTAAATCCGGGCTCTGTCTCGGTAACTGCAAGCTCTACGAAGAGAGGCGGCTCAACAGCAAAGATGTCGCCCTTATGAGCCAGCATCTTGACCATCTCATTTTCCTTGACAAACTTCATCTCATCCTCGACATCAGCCTTGGGCATTGCAATCTGGTCGAAGGTCTCGGTATTCATGAAGTTGTATGCCTCGCCATCATCATACAGATACTGCATATCCATCCTGTCGATCTGAGCCTCCTCAAATCTCTCGGTCGGACGGAAACTGGTCTCCACAACAGCGCCGGTCTTGATGTTTTTGAGCTTGGTTCTGACAAATGCAGCTCCCTTGCCGGGCTTGACATGCTGGAACTCGATAATGCGGTAAATCTGCCCATCCCACTCGATCGTTCTTCCGTTTTTAAATTCGCCTGCTGAAATCATGTAAAATTCCTCCTTTAGAATCCGCCATGGCACAGCTTACGTCATGTCCTCCGGCCAAAAGCGCATCGCGTCCTTTTTTCACACAGTCTAGTATAGTAAAAGTCTGCTGCATTTTCAACTGTTTTTTGAAAAGAGGGGCAGGAAATCCTGCCCCTGAACTGCTTTGCAGATGACTTTTTATTTAATCTTCACCTTGTAGGTAGTAAACGGTGACAGCCCGGTAAGACCGGAATGTGTTTTATTTGCCGCTGCGGCAACTTTTATCTTTATTGTCTGCCCGCGCAGGTCACCGCCAAGACAGAACTTAACCGTTCCGGATTTTTTCTTAAGAGACTGACGGACACCATCTGATTGCAGAACATAACCTGCCAGACCGTCAGCTTTCTTACCATTCACTTTCAGTTTAAAGGTTGTGGCTGTTTCGTAATGAGCTTTCTTCCAGTACCATGTCTTCCCGATCTTCACCCAACGTGCCGGAATACGGGTTTTCTTATACTTTGCTCCGCTGGCTTTTAATGTTACTCTCGGAGCTTTCTTCATCGCCGTCCGGATCGTAATGGTCGTTGTCCATTCAGAATAAATCGATACAGACTTTCCACTGCGATCCTGTCCCTTTCCATAGAATCGATAGCGGACCTGGTACTCGGTGCTGGCCTTCAGCTTTTTAATGGTATAATTCTCCTTGCCTGTTTTGACGGAAGTCCATTTTTGAGCACCCTTTTTTCTATACTGGATTTCCTTCTTTCCTTCAGTCAGATTGGTTAGTTTGACTGAGTTCTTGGTTGAATCCGCCACCGGTACCGCTCCGTAATTGAGCGGATCGCCAACCGTCAGACTCTCAGGACCCGGATTTGAAGCAAACTCCAGGTATTCATTCGCTTCTGCCGCCGGAGAATATGCTTTTATCTGTATGCGGATAAACTGGCAGGCAGCCTCAGCCTTGACGTCAGAGGTGATTTCTGCAGTCCTGGTCAGCCCATCCGAACTCTCTGACCAGGAATAACTCTCATATTTGTTTCCTGTATAGGCGCTGACTGCAAGCCTCTTTCCAATTTTGGATTTCAGCGTATATTTAATTGTGTAGAAAAGATGATTCCCCCGGTTCTGGGGAACATTTGCAACTTTTAATACCTCTGCTGTCAGTGTGTAGGCTCCCCGGTCAAACACGACCTTCATGCCCTTCTTAAGATCTGAATTTGCATTGTATCCGCCGCTTGTGGTCACCTTTCCCTTGTCAGCAAATTTCCTCTTAATACTCTGCTCTGCAGAAGCTTCCTGAGCAGCAGCTGTACCATTCTTCGTTGCCCACTTGATTGAGAAGCTCACCTTCTCGCCTGCCTCCGTTATACGTTGAGAATCGTTATAGTAGAAGATCCGGAACGAATAGGCTGTACCATGCTGCATGCCATGCAGATAAGTGGACTGCTTCGCCTTTTTCTGAGAATCCGTATACTTGATCGTCTGCGCATCTTCCCAGTTCTTTCCTCCATCTGTTGATTGCTCAATCACCAGACCTCCGGTCACATCTTTATCATTTTTTGCCGCCAGTTCAGTATCTCCCCATGGATTCTCCCAGCTTATCAAAGCTGTATCATCTCCATTTGGATTTGATATTTTTACATTTCCCGGCTTGGATGCTGGCGTCTGTGCATATGCCCTTACAGTCTGCACACCAAGCATCATCACAGCTGCCATCAAAACAAACAGCAGACTCTTTGTCCAGTTCCATTTCCCTTTCCCTTTCATACCGTTTCCCTCCTGATCATGCCGGACTGAATATCCAGTCAGTCCGTAAAAAATCCGCCAATTCAAATATCTGTCATATGTGACATGACCCAACGAGTACATAAACAGTTTAACATATGAGGGGTTATGTGTCAAAAAACTTTTGGAATTATCCGACACAAAGTGATCCTAACCCTTCATCTTTTTCAATTCAGAAACTGCCAGCGGGATACAGAGAGCTGCTGAAAGAACATCTGCCGCTGCCTGTGTCATCTCCACCCCGGTCAGCCCGAAAACTCTTGGCAGGATAAGAATCAGCGGAATAAAGAAAATGCCATTGCGGGCTGAAGCTGTTACGGATGCTTTGAAACCTCTGCCGATCGACTGAAGCATCATATTAGAAAGAACGATGACCGCCAGTAGAGGCAGTGCGCAGGCCTGCCAGCGAAGTGCCGCGCTTCCTACCCGGATCACCTCCGGATCATTGCGGAAGAACCCGATGATGTGGGGTGCGAAGATCAGGCATAGAGCAGACATGAAGGCAAGGAAGATTGTCCCGTAGCGAACGCAGAAAAAATATCCCTCCCGTACACGATCTTTCTTATCAGCACCGTAATTGAAAGCACAGACAGGCTGGTACCCCTGTCCGAAGCCGATCAGGGCACTGGAGACGAACATCGTCGTACGGGTCGTTACGCTCATGGCAGCGATCACAGCATCCCCGTAGGCACCGGCTGCACGGTTCAGCAGAACTGTCGCCGTTGCAGCCAGCCCCTGCCTGAACAAAGCCGGGATGCCCCCGTTCACGATCTCTTTCAGATAATGTCCGTTCAGGTGAACATTTCGCAGGTGAAGCCGGATATTGGCCCCCCTGGAGCTGCCGACCAGCAGAACGATAAAGCTGATCAGCTGCCCGCTGATCGTAGCAAGAGCGGCCCCCGCCACACCCATATGAAATCCGAAGATCAGCAGCGGGTCCAGGCCGATGTTCAGGATCGCTCCGCAAAGGAGACCGATCATCGCATACATCGCGCTTCCCTGATAGCGCAGCTGATTATTCAGAACAAACTGCCCCATGACAAAGGGAGCACCAATGACAATGATCCGCAGATACCGGATGGTAGGGTCAATCGTTCCTTCAGTCGCTCCAAGAAACACAGTCAGGGGATAGATCATTCTCACTGCTGCCAGAGCAGTGATGAACCCCATGATAAGGGAAAGAGCCAGACCTGTCGCTGCCATTTCCTCAGCTTCCTTACGGTTTCCTGCCCCCAGCATGCGGGAAAGATAATTGCCTGACCCCTGTCCGCAGAAAAAACCCATAGCCTGTATGATCGCCATAACTGAAAAGGAAAGGCCGACGGCAGCCGTCGCTTCCGTGGAGATCCTTCCAACAAAAAAAGTATCCGCGGCATTGTACAGAGCAGTTACCAGCATGCTGATGATCGTCGGTACAGAAAGCCGCATGATCAGTTCCGGAACAGGAGTCTGCGTCAGATCGCGGTATCTCTTCTGAGCAGCTCTGTCTGCCCGGGACTGAGTATTCCTGTCATATCTATCCATAATATCTCTTTCTCTGGATGGTGATCCTTTCTTACTTGTGCGCTCCGACTACTGTCATCAGCTGCCGCATAATAATTTCGTCGTGCTGCACAGAGGTTTTCCTGCGCTCGCATCCCGGCAGCCGGAGCATAAGCACATCGAGAATGATTTCTGTACGGTCCGCAAACTCTTCTTCATACAGGGGGGCGGGAATCTCTCCCTGCCGGGCCAGATTTTCAAGCCCTTCCAGGATCATTGACCGAAGATGTCCAAGCATTTCTTTCTGTGCGTTTGCCAGTGTCCGGGAAATCTGGGAGATCTGAATATAACTGTCAAAATAAAAGGATGCTTCCCGCTGGATCTGCAGAAGATGGCGGAAGTATACTGTAAAATCCTGTATGGAACAGAGATGATCGGGCTTATAGATCCGCCTGTTCGGCTGCAGGATCAGTGCTTCCAGAAGCTGTTCCTTTCTCCGATAATGATAGGTGAGGTTCCCTATCTGGATCCCTGCCGCATCGGCAATATCCCTCATAGATACATCATTATACCCGCGTTCCTGAAACAGTTTCCTGGCACATGCAAGGATTCTGTTCTTTGTATCAGCGCTCATACTGCTCTCCCTTTTCTCACCAGATACAGACCGGTTCCCGGTCTTTTTTCTTCTTCTTGACAAGTATAGCACAACGTACTATACTGATGAAAGAATTAGTACATTGTACTAAATATTATAAAATGAGGTAATGTTCAATGAAGATGGATCAGGATCTTCCCCCTAAAGGTCCCGGCGGCAATCCTCTGGGAATACAGCCGATCGGCCCTCTTCTGGTCAAATTTGCGGTCCCCACAATTGTCAGCACACTGCTGGGTTCCCTTTACAATATGGTAGACCAGATGTTTATCGGGAACCGGGTCGGTTATCTGGGCAACGCAGCTACCACAGTGGCTTACCCGCTGACAATCCTGTGCGGCGCGCTCTGTCTGCTCATCAGCAACGGTTCTGCCATTTCCTTTAACATCCTGAATGGGAAAAGGCAGCAGAAGGATGCCATGCATTTTGCCGGAAACGGGCTTCTGCTGCTAACGGTGGAAGGTATCGTGCTTGCATTGATCGTCGGGCTTTTTACCCCTCAGTTTGTCTATTTTTTCGGTGCCACTGAAGATGTCAGTCCTTATGCCCTGCAGTATATGCGGATCATCGCAATCGGCATTCCGTTTCTGACTATAACAAACGGCGGCAGTCTTCTTGTCCGGTCTGACGGCAGCCCGAGATATGCTCTCGTGTGCTCCCTCAGCGGTGTGATCGTTAACTTTGTCCTGGATTATCTGTTTCTTTATCCTCTGAACATGGGAATCCGCGGTGCTGCTCTGGCCACTGTGATCGGTCAGATTATCTCCGCAGTACTCGTCGTGTCCTATATGTTCCATTTCAGGACGGGACATTTCCGGAATGAGGATTTCAAGGTAAACCTTCAGAATCTGAAGCAGATCGTTTCTCTGGGAGCGGCAGCAAGCTTAAACCAGGCTGCCATGCTGGTTATGAACCTGGTTCTGAACGGTTCTCTCCGCCATTACGGCAGTCTGTCGGTATACGGTGGAAGCGAGGCGCTTGCAGCAGCAGGTGTGGTTACCAAGATTAATTTTCTGTTCTACTCTACGATCATCGGCTGCTCCATCGGCGGTGCTCCGATCATAGGATTCAACTACGGTGCTAAAAAGTATGACCGTGTCATGCAGACTTATTACCTGATTCTGCGCTATGCTCTGATCGTCGGTGCCTTGGAGACTGCCTGTTTCTGGCTCTTCCCGAGGCAGATTCTCCGTCTGTTCGGCAGCGGTCAGGCAGGATATGCCGAGTTCGCTCTGCGCTATATGCATGTCTTTATGCTGCTGGTCATCCTGGC
>CADBQK010000086.1 GCA_902796775.1 uncultured Lachnospiraceae bacterium | reverse complement strand
TGACTTGAGATCCTGCGTGGATCAATTCGGCATCATAGAACCCTGCAGCCAAATCATAAAACCCTGCAGCCAAATCATAAAACCCTGCAGCTATTTCATTAAAACCCTGCAGCTATTTCATAAAACCCTGTAACTATTTCATAAAACCCTGTAGCCATCATGAGGAAGGTGACCTATGAATTTCATATTTATTTCTCCGAATTTCCCGTATACATACTGGAACTTCTGCGACAGGCTGCGCCGGAACGGGGCGAATGTACTGGGGATTGGTGATGCACCCTACGACGGGCTTGAGGAGGGACTCAAGTCTGCACTCACCGAGTATTATAAAGTAGACTCTCTGGAAGATTATGATCAGGTTTTCCGCGCTGTGGCTTTCTTCTCCTTTAAATATGGCAAGATCGACTGGATCGAGTCCCAGAATGAGTACTGGCTGGAGCAGGATGCACAGCTGCGTACAGATTTCAATGTGGAAACCGGGATCAAGAATGACAAGATCGGTTTTATCAAGGAAAAGTCCATGATGAAACAAATGTATTTAAAGGGAGGTATCCCGACTGCACGCCAGATTCCTGTCACCACGCTCGAGGCAGCACAGGCGTTTATAAAAGAGGCAGGGTACCCTGTTATTGTCAAACCAGACAATGGTGTCGGTGCGGCAAATACCTGGAAACTCTCGGATGAAGTGCAGCTTAAAGCTTTCTTTGACGACCTGCCCCACATCCCCTATGTAATGGAGGAGTTCATTTTCGGTGATCTGGTATCCTATGAAGCAATCCTTGATAAAGATGGCGAGCCTCTTTTTGAGAATATGAATGAATTCCCTGTCCCTGTCATGGATGCGGTCAATGATGACCTGAACCTTTATTATTACAACTGTCCGGAGGTAGACCCGAAGCTCCAGGCAGCCGGCAGGAAGACGGTAAAGGCCTTTGGAGTAGACCGCCGCTTTGTTCATCTCGAGTTTTTCCGGTTGACAAAAGAGAAAAAAGGACTCGGCAAGGTCGGGGATTACGTCGGCCTGGAAGTGAATATGCGGCCGCCGGGAGGCTACACGCCGGATATGATCAATCATGGTCACTGTGCAGACGTCTATCAGATCTACGCAGATATGGTCACCTATAATGAACTGCGACATAGCAATGACTTTGATAATTACTATTGCGTGTATTTTGGGCGCAAGGACAACCGTCCGTACGAGCATACCCATGAAGATATTATGGAAAAGTACGGAGCCCAGATGGTCATGCAGGAGGAGATGCCGCAGATGAACTGGCCTCAGATGGGACGGTTTATGTATATGGCACGCTTCAAGACCTTGAAAGAAGCCCAGGCATATATCGACTATCTTCAGGCCTGAAAAATCCGGTAAGGGGTGAAATACAGGCTGAAATAAAGTGCTGAACGAAGCATTAAAGATTAGTATACTGGTGGAATACTGGAAATACTCATTATTACGGAAATACATAGAGTACTGGTAATACATAGTGTAATGGAAATACATAGTGTACTGGAAATATACAGTATACTGAAGTATATAGTATAATAGTGTATAAAAGTTTATAATAGTATACAGGATCAGCTGCAGGCCGTCATAAGCCTGCAGTTTTTTCTGTTATGATGTTTTAGAGCAGGCCATCATAAGCCTGCAGTTTTTCTATTACAATGATTTAAATCCTGAAAATGACGTTCTCTTTGATGAGTCAATCCAAGAATAGTCTGGTATTTGAATATATGTACTTTACAGCAATCGGAATGAAGGTCTTAGTGAACAGAGAGCAGGGATGAGGGAAAGAGCAGATAGTAAAGAACAATTAGAGCAATCAGATCTTAAAGATAGTGAAATCCGGTTGCCGGATAGAGGGTAGGATAGCACGATAAGAGCAATCAGAATTTGAAATTAATGAAATCCAGGTTGTCAGTTAGAGGGTAGGATAGCGTGGTAAAAGCAATCAGTATAAGCAGTTTTTAAAAAATGACTGTCGGAAATTTAGAGCAATAACCTGACAAAAGCAATCAGGAAATGTGATTTTGTGAAACTGATTGCCAGGAGGGAAAGTGTGAATCAACAGATAAGCAATCAGTTTATCTAATTATCATTAAACGGATTGATTTGCAGAATCCTGCCTGTACAAAAAAGAGCAACCAGATTTGAAAAAAGCAAGGGGTTGATTGCTTGACGCATCCCTGATGAGCAGAGCAGAGCAAGCATAAGAGCAAATCTTTGGGAACTGATTGCTGGATGAGTGATTTACAGTTAGTACTCCTGCAATCATTTCGCATAATCTGTAAAACTTGATTGCCGGGAAAAAGTATGAAAGAGTTTTCAGAGGTTTTTAATCCTGATAGCCAGAGAAAACAGAACAGGTAGGGAAATAATGGCTAATGGTATAGGCAGATCTATTATGGCACAGACAGATCAATACCATAGACAGGTCAAAACCACAGGCAAATCGATGGCACAGACTGGTCTATGTTATAGACAGATCTCTGTTAGAGACTGATGTCACATCCGTGCCAGCTTGTCTTTTATTCTTGTACGATTTTTCAGGAACCGGTGAAGAAGCCATATTGCAAACACAGCTCCGCACCCTTCTCCAACAGGCAGTGCAGCAGCAAGCCCTATTTCACCGAATATTCTGTCAAGCATGTTCATGAAAGGGATATAAAAGACAAGTTCCCTGACAAAAGCATGCAGCAAAGTTCCTCTGCCATATCCCATGGCTTGCATACAGAAAGAGGAGTGGTAATTGAGGAATTGTACAGGTGAGGCTATGCAGCGGATCCTGAGAAAGAGAGCGGCGTAACCCAGTGTTATGAGCGCTGTCTGCGCTGTTTGCGCATCACCCACAGAAGTGTTTAAGAATATACGGGAAACAGAGCCGGCCATCAGCTCAAACAGAGCGATGCAGATCGCAGAAGTCACAAGGCCTGCCTTTCTGGCTGTCCGAATCACTTCATTCATACGGTTATAGTTGCCGGATGAGTAATTATAGGCCACAATAGGAAGCATGCCCTGACAGATCCCGATATTGATTGCATTCGGGATACGCTCTACCTTCATGACAATGCCCATGCCCGCAAGAACCAGATCATTATGTGCGGCTGCCAGGATATTGACAGAGATATTTGCCACGTCAAACAAGCCGGTCAGTATAGCGGATGGTATTCCTACAGCATAGAGTGCCTTTCTGTTTATCTGTCCGATTCTGCAAGCGCTGCGCAGACTGAAACTTAGAGGAGATTCTTTTGATGCCTTATAGTATGCCAACAGCAGATATACACAGGCGGCTGTGTTTGACAAGGTGGTCGCAATCGCTGCACCGAATACCTCCTGTCCTTTTGGCAGCAGGACAAACATGAACAGGGGATCCAGAAGCATGTTCAGGATCCCGCCCCCGCTCAGGCCAAGACTGGCCTGGGCAGAATAGCCAGTATTTCTTAGGAGATGTGCCAGCACCAGGGACAAGATAGAGGGCAAAGCACCTAGTACTGTCACGATCAGGGCATAGCTTCTTGCATATTCGTAGGTAGCCGAAGAGGCTCCCAAAAAGAAAAGCACAGGTCTGAGAAAGATTCCAATCAGTGATGCATAGAGAAGCGCAATCACAATTGCTCCGTAAAATGCATAGGCGCTGACACTTTTAGCTTCATCTTTTTTTCCAACGCCCATCAGCCTGGCCACCAGGCTTCCTCCGCCGATACCAAACAGATTGGAGAGCGCGACATTCATCATCACAATCGTCAGGGTGATCGTTGTCGCCGCCATCATATAAGAGTTGCCCGTTCGTCCGATAAAAAAAGCATCAACCATATTGTAGATCAGATTGATCAGTTGGCTTATGATTGTCGGAACAGCCATTGTATACAAAGCGATGGGAACAGGTGTCCGGGCAAATAAAGCTTCCTTATCCACAGAAGCAGCCATCACAATATACCTGCCTCTAATGTTAAGTTTGCATGATTATCATTTTCAACTATAGTATTTACCATAGGCTTTCTGTCTCCCTGTGATGCGCTTTTCATTTCAACGAAGTGACTGGATACAGACCTTGCGGACATTTTTCAGTTGTGTGAATAGTTATAGTTGTGTAAACGGTTTCCTACTATACGAACGCGAATCAGCTATGTGTGCAATTCTCATCTGTACGAACAATTAATATCTGTGTGAACAATTATCATATGTGTGAACTGCTTTCAGCTGGACGATTCGTTACAGCAGGTACCGGTATATAGTGTCTTTGATCCTTAGTGTACTTAAAGGTATTCTGGACGTTTCCCAGGTCAGGATAAGGTTCTGCCCGATCATATACCCGTTTCTCTCATATTCAGCAATTCTGGATAGAGAGTTCTCCACATATTCTGGAGAGTCCATCATTCCCAGATGCTCCCAGAGAATCTCTTTTCTTCTGGGAACATCCAGGACCATAAAATCGGGATGGATCAACCTGTCTCCCAGATAAAGAGGATACTCATATCTATATGGTATTTCTAAACGGCTCAATGAGTCCGCAATCAATATCTCGGATTTAGACCGGACTCTTTCCTGTTTTGCGGTGTAATAATCCGGGAAATCTTCTGGGAAACCTTTCTTTTCAAAAGAGACAGCTTCCCAAGTGCTTACAAAGATTTCATCCGGAATTAAAATAGGTTCTATCAATTCTTTTCTGCCAGCTGACAGATGAGTATACACATCTTCAGGTACAGAAGAGGGCATCTTTTTCAGATATGCCTTAATACCTTTTAGTTCTTGCTCAGCTGCTTTCTTTAAAGCTTGCTCATAATCCCGCTGAGCTATATCTACAGCCAGAGTTTTTTGTGATGCCGGAATGTACTTTCCCTTAATGTCATTCCGTTTACTTCTGAGATAATATTGGGTCCGTCCTTTAGAGCGGCAGATTTTCAGTCTTCCTTCAGGATATTTTCCTTCATTAGTTTTGATACGGTCAATCAGTGCTTCCAGTTCTTCTTTCCTCTGTAAGAGGAGATCTTTTGTCAGTTCTTTCATTTTGAGATCCTCCTTTTTGCTCAGCTTTTAAAGGACTTAAGCTAGTTTGTCAAAGCTGGTTTTGTAATAGAGAGGCTCTCTTTTTTCTTAATTCAGTCAGCTGTTTTTTATTTGGTAGCCTGATTGCCTGTGGCTGTCCAGCAGGGCAGGCGGGTGGCAACCAGATTTCTCAATTCGTGCAGGCTGATTGCCGAGGCGTGGGCTGATGAAGGCGCGGCGTGCAGCCAGATTTCCGATTATACGGCAGCCTGATTGCCTGTGGCCGTCCAGCAGGGCAGGCGGGTGGCAACCAGATTTCTCGATTCGTGCAGGTTGATTGCCCAGGAAGTAGCCAGTGAAGGCCAAGCGAGCAAGCAGATCCCGATTTTACGGCAGCCTGATTGCTTTACCCTGTTCATTCAACAGGTAGCTTACAATCAGGTATCATCTTCCTAGTATTCCTGATTAGAAAAAGGAGATGCCTCACGAAACATACTCCCATTTTACTCTTTCAAAAGTTCATCTTCAACCTCTTTCCTCTTTCAATTGTCTGTTTTGCGTTCCCTTTCGATTTATGCTTGACAGGCTGAACGTTTAGGGGTAAAATGCTCATTATTAAAG
>CADBQK010000085.1 GCA_902796775.1 uncultured Lachnospiraceae bacterium | reverse complement strand
GGTCATTATCCACATATTGGCCGCACAAAACACCGCAATGTCCATGTGAAGTATATTCACACAGGCAGACATCTGTTATCAGATGCAAGCCGGGATAGTTTTTTCTGGCTCTGCGCAATGCTTTCTGCACGATCCCATCCGGTGCATATGCCTGACTTCCTTTTTCATCTTTGGCAGAAGGTATTCCAAACAGCATAACGCTGCTGACACCTGCTCTGCAAAGCCGTTCCAGTTCCTCATCCATCCGGTCCGGGGTATAGCGGTACTGCCCCGGCATCGCCTCGATTTCTTCCACCTTGTTTTCCCCATCCATTACAAACATTGGGTAGATCAAAGATGCTTTATCCATTCTTGTCTCTCTGACCATCTTACGCAGTACTTCGCTCGTACGGAGTCTGCGCGGCCTGATCCTCATATCCATACTGATCTCCTTTTTTCTTTTCCTTTTACTATTACTATCCGGATCCCTTATTCTATCAGGATTCTTTATCCTTTCAGGATTCCTTATAGTATTCGGATCCCTTATCCTTTCCGGATTTCTTATAGTATTCGAATCCCTTATCCTCTATTCTCGTTCTTTCCCCCGGCCTGTCTCTGCAGATCTTCCTCAATGATATCAAGGCATTCACGGAACCTGTCATCCGGCAGGCGGGCACGCATGTCAAACAGCAGCCGGTTCATCATCCGTGAGCAGGCTCCTTCAATTTCCTGCTGCAAAGCCTGTTTTTCATTTTCCGGCAAATTCAGATTCTTCAAGGCTGAAGACATACGCCAGACAGTGTCCGCACCGCAGTTTTCACGGATACGGAGAATCTTCGGAATCAGGTCCCTGCCTTCATACCATTCATAGAAGCTCTTCTCCTCTTCCTCAATAATATCTTCTGCCAGCCGTATGTTTTCCTGCAGTCTCTCGGATTGCGGGCTGATTGAAAAACTGTCAATATCCCTGAGCCTGGCCCAGGGAAGCTCTGCAATCTCTTTCTCAATATCGCGGGGTACAGCCAAATCGATCAGCCAAAGAGGGTGATCCATGCTTATGGAGCGGGCCTCTTCCAGTTTCAGAGTGCAATTCGGGCTCGCCGTCGCACTCACAACAAGTTCACAAGATGGAATCAGCTCCAGCCGTTTCCCGTAATCAATCCTGGCGCAGCCTGGCGGAATATCCACCATACCGCTGTGATACTGCCGTACTGTAACGGTAACATCCGCCCCGGCATCCATCAGAGTCTGAGCGCAGATTCGTCCCATCATACCATTGCCGATCACCATACATCTCTTTCCGGTCACGGAAAAGCCTTCCTTCTCCAATGCCTCCAGAGCTGTCCTGATAACAGATCTGTCTGCAGTAGAAAAGTTCGTCCTGGTTCTGACCTTCTTGCCTGCGGTTACTGCTTTACGAAACAGAACTTCAAGTGTATGGTCGGAAGCATAGCAGCTCCTGGAAAGCGTGATGGCATCGCTCACCTGCGTGATGATCTGGCCCTCTCCGATAATCCTTGACTCCAGCCCTGCTGCCACTCTGAACAGGCGATGGACGGCCGCTTCTCCCTCCATGGCAAACAATCCCGGCATTTCAGTGTTATCATCCATCTGAAGAAGATCCAGCACCCGCACTGCCGGATCCTGTTCAGCAGTATCCTCGCTGGTTATCCACATTTCCATACGATTGCAGGTAGACAAAAGGACGCACCCGCTAATCCCGGGATCCTTCCGGGCCAGGTCATAAATCTCCCGTATCCTCTTTTTTGTAAAATTAAAACAAGATCTTGCATCCAGACCGGCCATAGTATGGTCGATCCCTGCCATCATAATTGCCATTTTTCTCTGTATCCTTTTGTCATGTAAATGCTCTTTGCCGCTTTCCCCGTATGTCCGGTAATCCGGGCGAATTTTCTATATATTATAGGATAGTACCCATTCTGATCATCATTTAATAAAACTGTGCTTTACAGGAAGTATATCATGTATCCTGAAGAATGTATATCGCATGGGCAGCAGCTCCCCGGTTTCTTTAGCTGAACAGCATTACGTTTTCCGGGTGTACAGCATAGCATATACCGGCTGAACAGCATTGTATCTTCCGGCTGCACAGTATCGCATCTTCCTGCTGGATATTATTGCGTCTTGCGGCTGCACAGTATCGTATATTCTGTCTATGCAGCTATTCATATTCTATCTGTGCAGCTATTCATATTCTGTTTGTACAGCATCGCATCACAGTGCAGGTCCTGATTTACAAAATGTTCAGTGACTTATCTATATGATAATAGAATAAGAGAGAGATGTGATAGCCAGTCTGCTTTCAAACACCTCTCCCTGCCCTCTCCTTTTGCTGTTTATTCTTTTTTGCTGTCCTTATTAGTATGTATTCAGGTAATCAGATTATAGTATCCAGCTCGGCAAATGTCCTGATCTGTAGGTCATATGCATCCACACTGCCGAATCCATAAGCAGCATAGATAAAGGGAATCTGCGCATATCCGGCTCCGTCTGCATCCCCCTGCGTGTCACCAACATAAGCCGGATGTTTCAGACTGTTTCTCTCGATGATCAGGGAAATATTTTCCCCTTTCGTAAGGCCGGTCACGCCTGGGCACTCCCAGTCCTGAAAGAAGTGTCTGGTACCATTCCCCTGCAGAAAGCTTTCAATGTATCCCTTCTGGCAGTTGCTGACAATAAACAAGGGTACTTTAGCAGCCAGCCGATCCAGAACTTCCATCTCATCCGGATACAGAGTACCGCCATGTTCAGCCAGCCAGACATTCTCCAGCAGGCAGCATTCATCCATCAGGCCGTTTCTCTTTTCGGGATCATATTCCGGGAAAAGGCCCGCTGCGATCTGATCCAGAGGCTTGCCGAAATGCTTCGCCAGCTCCTGTCCGGTCACCGGTCCCCGCTTGATTTCCGGATGACGTTCAAACACCATCTCCCAGGCTCCCAGAATCCCATTTGTCGCATCCCAGAGCGTCCCATCCAAGTCAAAAATCAGGCTGTCCACCTGTAATCTCATACTCATCTGCTCCTTATCGAAAAGAGACAGGGAACAGTTTACGTGTCTCCCTTTGTCTCCATTTAAGCAAAGAGACAGAGAAGCGTCCCCTGTCTCTTTCCCTGTCTCTTTTTTCTGTCTCTTTTGTATCTTTGTTTCTTTATTTCTTTAGGAATCCATTTCTGCCAGTACACTGTCCAAAACGGCACTCATTTCATCTACATGCTTTTTGGCGATGACAAGCGGCGGGACAAAGCGAATGACATTGGTACCTGCGGAAATAACGATGACACCTTTCTCAATACAGGCAGAGACAATCGGACCGGCCGGGCAGGTGAATTCCATCCCCTGCATCAGGCCTAGGCCTCTGTGGTCTGCTACGCACGAATGCTTTTTCTTTATTTCTTCCAGTTTTTCATATAGATAAGCACCGGTCTCCTCTGCATTTTTCAGAACCTGTTTCTTCTCAAACAGATCAAAAACAGCGTTTGCGGCAGCTGTAGCAAGGGGATTGCCTCCATAGGTAGAGCCGTGATCTCCTGCCTTCAGGCTGGTCTGCACCTTCTCGCCTGCTACAAAAGCGCCTACCGGGATCCCGCAGCCAAGTGCTTTCGCAACCGTGAGAATATCCGGTTTGATGCCGTAATGCTCGTAGGCAAACATCTTACCGGAGCGTCCCATACCGCACTGGATCTCGTCCAGGATCAGCAGGATATCCCTCTCATCGCAGATCTGCCGGATCGTTTTCAGAAACTCCGGATCCGCCGGGTGGATGCCGCCCTCACCCTGGATCGTCTCCATGATGATGGCACATGTCTTTTCGTTAATCTTCGATTTTACATCCTCGAGATCGTTGAACCTGGCAAACACGATCTTATCGATCAAAGGCCGGAAGGCCTCCTGATAATGCTCGTTCCCTGTGACAGAAAGTGCACCAATACTCCGTCCGTGGAAGGAGGCATTCATGGCGATGATCTCGTGATCCGTTGAACCGCCATCTCTCTCCCAGGCGTACTTTCTGGCCAGCTTAATAGCTCCTTCGATTGCCTCGGTCCCGCTATTGGTAAAGAACACCTTTGAAAGCCCGCAGGCTGCTGTCAGGCGGTTTGCCGCCTCCGCCAGTGGCTTTGTGTAGTACAGATTGGATACGTGAATGATCTTATCAATCTGATCCTTCAGAGCCTGATTGTACTCAGGAACATTATACCCCAGGGCGCACACTGCGATCCCTGCAGCAAAATCCAGATATTTTTTCCCGTCCACGTCATACAGATACACACCATCTCCATGATCCAGCACTATCGGAAAACGATTATATGTATGAATGATTGCCTGTTCGGCATAATCCATGATCTCGTGGCTGCAGCTCATCTGTGAACCTCCTCTTCTTGGGATAAGAGAGAAAGGAAACACACGGACGATCCCCTGTCTCCTTTAAAGACAGGGAACAGAGAATCGTCCTCTTGTCTTGTTCCTTTGTCTCGTCCTCTTGTTTTGTCCCCTTGTTTTGTTCCCTTGTCTTGTCCCCTTGTCTACTTTCTCCTTTGTGTCTCTATGATCTATTCACCTTTATAATACCTCGGCTCGTCATCACTCAGGAAGGCGGTGCCGATACCTTTGTTGGTGAAGATCTCCAGCAGTACGCAGTGTGGGATCCTTCCATCCATGATATGCACACGAGATACGCCATTTTCGATAGCGTCGATGCAGTTATTCAGCTTGGGGATCATGCCGCCGCCGACATTTTTATTCTCAATCAG
>CADBQK010000084.1 GCA_902796775.1 uncultured Lachnospiraceae bacterium | reverse complement strand
TCTCTGCGCAGTGCACCCTCTGTCAGACGTACTACAGCATCTGTCAGGACCATAG
Source organism: uncultured Lachnospiraceae bacterium (assembly GCA_902796775.1). The sequence continues at coordinate 3,917 of CADBQK010000084.1, read as the reverse complement.
CCGGCAGCTCCCCGCCAGTCAGCACATAATCCCCGATCGATACGATCTCATCTACATATTCATAGATCCGCGCATCTATTCCTTCATAATGCCCGCAGATCAGGATCAGATGATCCAGGCCGCTGAAACGTCTGGCCATCTGCTGGCCAAAAGGCTTGCCGGCAGGCTCCAGGGCGATCGTAAGTGTACGATCGCCCTTTTCACACTCTGTCCCGGTTTCAGCCTGACCCTGACTTTTATCTGTTTCGAACATCTGCCTGGCCGCCCGCAGCGCATCAATGACCGGCTGACAGCGCAGGATCATCCCGGCTCCGCCGCCGTAGGGAGAATCGTCGATCCGCCGAAAACTTCCCGGTGCAAAGGACTTGATATCCAGAATTCGCAGATCAAGCCTTCCCGCCTTCAGCTGTCTGGCGATCACCGGAGCCTTACTGAAATCCCCGAACAATTCCGGGAACATCGTCAGTACCGATATCCTCATGCGAGCCTCCCTTTTGCACTTTCCCGTTAACGGACCTCCACAAGCTCAATCTTGAAGTTCAGTTCTTTTCCTGCCATCTCATGATTCGCATCAAAAGTAATCGTCGTCTCATCTTTTTCGATTACTTTAACAGGAACGGGCTGTCCCTGCGCTGTCTGAAGGTAAACCTGCTGGCCAACGTTCAGCTCCTCTGCTCCCGGCATCTGGGCAAGTTCTACCGTAAAAATGGCAGCCGGATCCGCTTCGCCGTAAGCCTCTGATGGCATCAAATGCACATTGATGATCTGACCGACATCCATATTTGCCACCGCCGCATCAAATCCTTTGATCATCATCCCCGCACCGCAGACAAACTCAAGAGGCTCTCCCCTGTCGTAGGAAGAATCAAACTGTGTGCCGTCATTAAAAGTCCCGCGATAATGAGTCCGGCAGGTCTTTCCGACATTCTTACCGCTTATCCTGCTGCCCCCGGTACAGCTTTCATGGCAGCTGCCGCCTTCATGATGACCGCAGCCATTCCCTTCTGAATGATCTGCACAGGAATGTCCCTCATGTCCGTGATGATCACAATTAGCTTCCCCACTCTCCGGCAATGTGCCGGCCAGATACGCATCGACAGCTTCCCGGGCACTGCCCTGCGCTCCGGCATAGACCTTGATCCCCGCTTCTGAAAGCGCCGTTACAGCTCCCGGTCCGATACCCCCGCAGATCAGCACACCTGCACCAATCCCGCACAGAAATCCTGCCAGCGCACCATGACCTGTACCATTCGTCGGAACTACTGTTTCCTCTTTTGTATCAGTATCATACACAAAAAATGCCGGCGTCCTGCCAAAATGGCCAAACACCTGCCCGTTTTCATAAGTAACAGCGATCTTCATCCTGATTCCTCCTTTTTGACTACTCGTCTATAAAATATTTATGAAAATGTTTAAGCATATTTCTCTTTTATTCATGGTTTGCAGTATCCGCATGGCGAATACCCCTCCTCGATCAGCTTCTGCCGCTCTCCTGTATAGTATGCTCTGTTCTTCTTATTCATGATCTCAACATTCTTACAATTCGGATCATGAAATTTCATCGATTTGGTATTGAGTACATAGCTGCCCGTGATATGTGCCTTATTAACAGCCGCCTCTTTCTTGTCTGCAGATGCCCCTGTCTCATTACTCTCCTGGTCTGAATAGACAAGCTTGCCGTCACTCTCCCGGAAAATGATATCACCCTGCTGGTCAGTCCGGAAAATCGTGACCCCCTGCTTTTTCAGCCGCTTTAATACGGACTCTGCGGGATGACCGTAATCGTTGTTTGCTCCGCAGGAAATCACTACGGCTTCAGGATTTGTTTCTGCCAGCCACTTCTCGGTGGTGGAAGATGCACTCCCATGATGTGCTGCTTTCAGGATACTGCAGGAAACATCTGCTCCGCTGCCCAGGATCTCCATCTCCTCCTCTTCCTCCGCATCGCCGGTCAGCAGGACGGAGCATGAGCCATGAGCGACCTTCATAACAAGAGAGTTATCATTATCATTCTCACTATTATAGGATACAGGCCCCAGGATATGGATCACAGCTTCACCCAGCATCAGCTTGTCTCCTGCTTTCGGGACAGTTATCGTTAGTCCCTGCCTGCTCAGGTACTTTTTGAAATAGAAAAAAGGCTCTCCATCATCTTCCGCAACAGGCGACAGAGCTGTGTCTGCCGACGCAGCCTGAAGTGCTGCAGAAAGACCTCCCAGATGGTCCACATCGGGATGGCTTCCAACAATATAGTCCAGATGGCGGATGCCATGATCCCTGAGATAGGTAAAGATCTTGCTTGACTGGCTGACCCTGCCTCCATCAACAAGCATAGCATGGCTGCCGCAAATCACAAGAATGGCATCTCCCTGCCCGACATCCAGGAAATGTACTTCCAGGCAGTCAGCATCATCCTGTACATCTTTGCCGGAGCTTTCCGAAGATACTTCTGCTGCTGTTTTTTCTGCAGAGAGCATATCTTCCAGTATACGGATCAGTTCGTAATCAGCCAGCTCCCCAATATGGACCGTAAAATCCAGACCGCCTTCTGCGGTGGAACTGTACTGCATAAACCCGATACTGTTCTGCAGGGATTCACTGGGTCTGTAAGGTGTCCCGTCTGCATTAAAAAAAACCTGCGTCGGTGTTGCCAGGACGGGTGCATTCTTTGCGATATCCGGATACCTTTCCACATCTGCATATTTGATGAACGCCCTTCCCCGGTACTGCTTATTTACAGCCTTCAGGGCCTCCATCATGTGGACACAGGGTGCACAGGAATCTGACCCGTAATCCACGATGACAGGAAGGCGGGCCTTTGCATAACCCGCAAAATCGGCCGGTTCTGTCAGCTCCAGAGAAAAAGCCGCCAAATCTCCCGAGTCCGTTTCCGCAGTTCCTGTCCCCTGTCCCGGACGCAGAAAACTGCCCTGACAACCTGCCAGGGCAAAACACATCAGAAACCAAAAGACACAGCCAAGTATCCTCTTCCTCATACCCGTCCTTTCCGGGAATATCTTTTTTATAAGACTATAGTCGGAGAAGAAGCCTGCTCTGCTCCCGGATCATGAAGACTCCTCTCACAATCTACAGTCCGAAGACTTCCGGCAGCTCCCGGGGAGAGTCGATCACATAATCGGGATCCACTACTTCCCCAAACCCGTATCTTGCATAGATAATCGGGATCCCTGCACCATGCGCAGCATTAGCATCTCCCTGTAAATCACCAACATAGACAGCATGTTTCAAACCATGCCGGCGAATGATCTCCGCAATGTTTCCTTTCTTGTCAAAGCCGGTATCACTAAGACAAAGATGGTCGGTAAAATACTCCGTAAGATGTGAGCTCTCCAGGAAAAACTCGATATATCCGGCCTCGCAGTTGCTGACGACAAACATCGGGCAGAATCCTTTGAGGCGTTCCAGAGCCTCCTTTATTCCTTCAAAAGGTGCCGGCGGTGTTTCATGCAGGCAGAGCATCTCCTCCTCAATGCACATGATGGTAAAATCATACTGTTCCTGCGGTGTCCTGTCCGGAAACAGTCCGGCTCCGATTTCCTGTGTAGTCTTCCCGAACAGTTTCTTCAGGATATCTCCATTGCAGTGCGGATACTCTTCACCCAGCAGTCTTGTGATCACTCGATTGTATCCGATCGCGCATACATCCGTCGAGTCCCACATCGTCCCATCAACATCAAAAATTATTCCGTCGCAGATTTCCATTTTCTTCATTATACAGTACCCATTTCTTATTTTACTTCCAATTTCATAATTGGGCTGCCAAAAGTCACTTTATGATTACATACCCTTATCATACCCTCTCCGGTCTGTCTCTGTCAAATACCAGTCGTTTTTGGCAGTCGACAAAAATGTCCCTCGATGGAACAAGCAGCAGTTTGTGCATTTTTATGCATTCT
>CADBQK010000083.1 GCA_902796775.1 uncultured Lachnospiraceae bacterium | reverse complement strand
TTAAAAAGGGAAAGGAGAAACAAAGGACATGAAACAGAAAACAGGGAAAAGAAGATTACTGACAGGGATCACCTCCATGCTGCTGGCTGCGGCGATGGTCATGCCGCCGGCTGCCCGTGCCTTTGCTGCCGAAGGGGATTGGAGCCAGAAATGGAGCACTTCTCAGGTCGGGACCAATGTGGTGGCCGGGACGGAAGGAAGCGGTACATCTAAATGGATCAAATTCAAACTGGAGGATCCTGCACAAACTGGACAGATCAAAACCATGGATGCTGCAACTGTAGGCACCTCTCTGTGGGGCTCTGCTGCATATAACTCTTATCTCCGCGCCTTTTTCGCAAATGGTATTACCAAGATGGGAAGCCACGTAGAAGGGACGAATGATCACTGGCAGTATCTCTATCTCCCGAAAACTCTTAAAACGTTATCTTCTGTGACATTTAACAGCATTACTAAATTTGACAAGTATTATGTCTATTTTGGCGGTTCACAGGCAGAGTTCGCAGCAATCGATTATATCAACTGGAATGAAAAAACCAGCGCTAGTAATAGTAAAGTAACGATAAAGTATCTGGACTGGGGAGGAAAAACTTTCGATCTGCGTAAACCACTGGATCAGCCTCAAAAGATAGACAGCAATACACTGGCAAAGAGAATGCTGGTATCACTGCTTGCAGCGGCCAAAGGAGGTACGATCAAAACCTCGAATATGAATGAAAATATAATGAATGGATATTATAGTTTTGATCTTGACAAAGATGGCAAATATGATATCCGGATTTCTTTTAGTACTACCTCTGATAACTATATTACCAAGCTTCCTGATTGCAGTGTGCTGGGAACATATCTCCTTGACCTGAGTGAAAACAACGCAGCTCTGGACTGGGCTCTGTCTAAAGGAGAGTATTACTATACAAAACTACAGTTCCAGCTGGGCTATGATCTGTCAAAAGCAAAAATCACTGTTTATGATCAGACTTATAGCGGAAACAAGATCGAAGGTGTAGAAACTGTGACAATAGGAGGTAATACTCTGTATGATGGCCATGAATATAAGGCTGAATATACGAACAATGTAAATGTGGGAACTGCGACTGTCAAGATATCTGCAGCAGACGACGTGAATTATATCGGCACGCAGTCCACGACCTTTAATATCAAACCGGCAGATATGGCTTCGTCTGATGTTAAAGTAACTGCGGAGGATGTGACCTGGCCGAAAACGGACAGCCTGCCGAAGGTAGTTTATAATGGGAAGGAACTGGTCAAGGGGAAAGATTATGATCTTACCTATTTTGGGAATGACGGACCTGGTGAAGTTTCTGTAAAACTGACCGGTAAGGGGAATTTTACTGGTAATACCAGCGTTTATTATACAATCAAGCCAACGAACATCAGCAGCGCAGCGGTGACGGTGAAGGACCAGATCTGGACAGGCAATCCGCTCGAGCCGGATCCGGTTGTCAAACTGGGAAGTGCAACTCTGGTGAAAGGGACAGATTACACAGTAGCATATAAGGACAATATCATTGAAGGGACAGCGACAGTTACTGTGACCGGTAAGGGATACTATGCAGGGACTGCGAAAGGCACCTTTAAGATCACAAAGCCGAAAAATACGACTCCTGAGAACTCTGCAGATTCGGGGGACTCTGAAAAACCCGGAAATTCTACAACCCCGGGGGACTCTGAAAAACCCGGAAATTCTACAACTCCGGGGAACTCTGAAAAACCCGGAAATTCCACAACCCCGGGGAACGCTGAAAAGACCGAAAACAAAACAGGAGAGGTAAAAGCCGGCGATACGCATAAGACTTCTGCCGGAGAAGAAGTGAAGGTCGACAAGGCTGCAGCTGCCTCGGAAAATGGCAAGGTCACCTATACCAAAGCTCCCAATAAGAATACTGTAATTGTACCTGAAAGCATGATCATCGGTGGCAAGGTCTACGATGTTGAGACGATTGAGAAGGGTGCATTTACCGGCAAAAATATCCGCACGATCGTCATCGGCAAAAAAGTAAAGAAGATCAAAAAATATGCTTTTAAGGGAAGTAAAGCTACAAAGCTGATCGTAAAGACAAAGAAGCTCAAGAAGAAGTCCGTGAAGGGCAGCCTGAAGGGCTCCAAGATCAAGACTGTTCAGGTCAAGGTCGGCAAAAAGAAGACCAATAAGAAGTATGTTAAGAAATACAAGAAGATCTTTACAAAGAAAAATGCCGGCAGAAAAGTGAAAGTCAAGAGATAACACAATATAGTTTCAACTTTGCAGGGGCATCCCGGATAGGATGCCCCTTTCTGCGTGCTTAATGCTTGTAAACAGAAACCGGATATTGTATAATCGTAACAGTTTTTCGAATGGAGAAGTTAAGGAATGAAACGTATTACTTACATCGGGCACAGCGGATTTATGGTGGAAACAGATGATCAGATTCTGCTGTTTGACTGTATTGCAAATGGGATTGGCAGGACATCTGCAGGTACAGCAAAAGCGGCAGACAGCGACCTTCAGTCAGAAGCCGGTATGGAAGAAAATGCTATGGTCAGCAGAGGTATCCTGCCTTATCTGGACCCTGCAAAGAAGCTGACTGTTTTCATCAGCCATATGCATGAGGACCATTACGTTCCGGAAATCTGGAGACTGGCAGGCATGCATCCGGATGTCGTATTCTTTGCAGGAGAAGAAGATCTGGCAGAAGAAGCGGCGGATTATCTGGATCCCCAGCTGATGCAGGGAGTCTATGAGACGGAGCCGGATCATACATATGAACTGAAGGGGCGTATGAAGGTGGAAACACTGCTGTCTACGGATGCAGGAGCTGCCTTTTATGTTACTCTGGAGGACGGTACAACGATCTTTCATGCCGGCGATCTGCTGCTGTGGATGTGGTATGACAATGATCCGGAATATAATGAATGGATGAAAAAGACCTTCTATGGAGAACTGGATCGTATC
>CADBQK010000082.1 GCA_902796775.1 uncultured Lachnospiraceae bacterium | reverse complement strand
GCCCTGGCGATACCGACACGCTGCCTCTGCCCGCCTGAGAACTCATGCGGATAACGATTGGCATGCTCAGAGTTCAAGCCGACACGCTGCAGCAGATCGATGATCCGGTCATAACGCTCCTGCGGAGTCGCACACAGCTTGTGGATATCGATCGGCTCTCCAACGATATCTCCTACTGTCATACGCGGGTCCAGACTTGCGTAAGGATCCTGGAAAACGATCTGCATCTTTTTGCGGTACGGAAGCATATTGACAGCAATCTTTTTTGCTTTGTCAAAGATCACCGTTCCATCATAGACAATCGTACCATCCGTGGGCTCATACAGACGCAGCAGGGTACGTCCTGTCGTGGTCTTGCCGCAGCCGGACTCGCCAACCAGTCCCAATGTCTCCCCTCGGTTGATGTAGAACGAAACATCATCTACAGCCTGCACATACTTTTTATTTTTTCCAAAGCCGCCTGCCGGAAAATACTGCTGCAGGTGCATGACCTCAACTAATTTCTCACTCATGGGCGGCCTCCCTCTCCGGTGCTTCTGCCGGCTGGTCAGATATATCCTGATCTGCAGTTCCCGGCTGTAATAATCCCTTTTCGAACTCTTCTTTCTGATTCATCCAGCACTTTGTATAATGAATATCCGTGATCTCAGTCACCGGAGGCTTCTCACGCAGGCAGATCTTCATACAGGATGTGCAGCGCGGAGCAAACGGACAGCCCTTGGGCGGATTAAGCATGTCCACCGGAGTCCCCTCGATCGGAACCAGGCGCTCGTGCTCCTTGGCATCCAGTCTCGGGATGCTCTTGAGCAGTCCCTTTGTATATTCATGTTTAGGATTATAGAAAATGTCATCCGTAGTCCCGTACTCTACGATATGGCCTGCATACATAACGGCAATCTTCTCGCACATATTTGCTACGATACCCAGGTCATGGGTGATCATGATGATTGCCATGCCCAGCTTCTGCTTCAGCTCCAGCATCAGCTCCAGAATCTGAGCCTGGATCGTTACGTCAAGCGCCGTTGTCGGCTCATCCGCAATCAGGAGCTTCGGCTCACATGCCAGAGCGATCGCGATCATGACACGCTGACGCATACCACCGGAAAGCTCATGCGGATATTGCTTGAGACGCTTTTCCGGCTCATTGATACCGACCAGCTCCAGCAGCTCCCTCGCACGCTCATGTGCCTGCTGCTTGTTTTTGTCCGTATGCAGCAGGATCACCTCTTCAATCTGGTTGCCGATCGTATAAACCGGATTCAGGCTGGTCATAGGATCTTGGAAGATGATGGAGACTTCATTCCCTCGTATCTTCCGAAAATCCTTTTCTGTCATATCATTGATGTGGTGCCCATTAAAATCCAGAGTACCGCCTACGATACGCCCCGGATACGCAGTCAGACCCATCAGACTGTAAGCTGTGACTGACTTGCCGGATCCGGACTCTCCGACGATTCCAAGGACTTCTCCCTCTTCCAGATGGATCGACACATCATTTAACGCTTTTACCTCACCCGCCGGTGTAAAGAAGGAAAGGCGCTCATGCTGGATGTCTACTAAATATTCACTCATAAAACAGCCACCTGCCTTTCGATCTTAATTCTTCAGCTTCGGGTCAAATGCATCGCGCAGACCATCGCCGAACAGATTGAAACTCAGGATGATCAGAGAAATGACCGCTGCCGGGATAAACAACAGGTACGGATAGGTATTCAGTCCATTGATTGCATCACTGGCCAGTGATCCCAGTGACGGCATCGGCACGGCAACGCCCAGTCCCAGGAAGCTCAGAAAGCTCTCCGTAAAGATCGAAGAAGGAATCTGCAGGGTCGTGGTTACGATCAGAGTACCGATACAGTTTGTAAGCAGGTGCTTTTTGATGATCCGGCCGCTTGTCGCGCCAAGCGCTCTGGCCGCCGTGACATATTCACTCTCTTTAAGCATCAGGATCTGGCTTCGCACCATACGGGCCATGCCGACCCAGTACAGCAGTGCGAATACGATGAATATACTGATCATGTTGCGGCCAACGATCTGTACCCAGCCAAAACCGGGCATAGTCGCCAGTTTCTCCAACGGGCCTTTCAGAGCAAAGGACAGCAGAACGATCAGCAGAACATCCGGGATGGTATAGATAATATCTACGATACGCATCATCACCAGATCCACCCAGCCGCCTGCAAAAGCAGCAATTGCGCCGAAGGCAGAGCCGATCACCAGAATGATGGCGGCGGCGATCAGACCGACCAGAAGTGAGATACGTGTCCCCATCATAACGCGGATCGCGTAATCACGTCCCATCTTATCCGTCCCGAAGATGTGCGGGAACACCTTTTCGCCCGCTGCGATCCTGTCCAGCTCTCCCTGTGAAAACTGCATCGGAGCAAGATTATTTGCCCCCTGGACCTGCATCTTATAGGTATACGGATAGAAGGAAGGAACGATAAAGGCAAAGATCATGATGATCAGGATAATGATCATACAGACCATAGCGACTTTATTTTTGCGGAGTCTGCGAACGCCATCCTTCCAGAAACTGACGCTCTCCCGCATCACCACAAGGCTTTCCTTTTCTTCGTCCGAAGCGGGAAGGAAATCATCGGGTGTAAGCTTCAGCTGGAAGCTTAAAGGATTCTTTTTTACATCCGTTTTTGCATCCATTTCTGTCTTTCCTCCTGCTTCTATTTCAGATTGATTCGCGGATCAACGATCTTATAGACGATATCCACGACAACATTCATAAAGATCATAAAGGTTGCCAGGAAAATGGTCGTCCCCATGATCATGGTATAGTCACGTCCGTTAATGGCACGGATAAACTCTCCGCCCAGTCCGGGGATCGTAAAGATCTTTTCTACGATAAAACTGCCGGTCAGCGTATATGCGATCATAGGGCCGAGATAAGTAATGATCGGCAGGATCGCATTTCGAAGCGCATGCTTAAAGAGTGCAACTTTCTGGGAAAGGCCTTTCGCCTTGGCCGTACGCATGTAATCCTGACCCAGCACATCCAGCATCGAGGAACGCATCAGACGCATGATGTAGGATGTCGGATAAGCAGCCAGCGCAAACACCGGCATGATGTAATTTTTCCATCCGTTCAGCCCCAGCGTCGGCAGGATCTTCAGCTTGACACCGAAAGCATACATCAGCAGTGTACAGATAACAAAGCTTGGTACCGCGATCCCGCAGGTCGCAATCACACTGAAGAGGCTGTCGATAAAGCTTCCTCTTTTATAGGCTGCCAAAACTCCCAGCGGTATGCCGAGCAGCAGTGAAACTATAACAGCCACCCCTCCCACACGGGCAGATACCGGGAATTTTGTCGTAATAATACTCATT
>CADBQK010000081.1 GCA_902796775.1 uncultured Lachnospiraceae bacterium | reverse complement strand
TTCATGGTGAAGCTCCTTCCTGTGATAGTCCAATACTACCACAAAAACTTTTGTGCTTCACTGACATCTATTATGACAGACAGGGTTACTAACAAACCCTATGAATCCTATACACTCTTCGAAAATAGTTTAGCACACTGAAGCGGTAAAATATAGTATTCTCGAAAAATCCCTTTGTAGAGAATCGGCGGACGCCCTCAAAAAACGTAACAAAGCGCAGAACCTGAGTCCTGCGCTTTGCGATGGCCTTTACCCTTGTAATTTCATATCTGCTGAATCGTAATCATTGTCTGTTCTCACCTTCTGCTGCGATGCCCATCTTTTCGATCGCAGATACGGATCCGTTCGGTACGGTCTTAACTAATCCGTTTTCCATCTACGATAAAAACCTGCAAGTATTGCTCCAGATATATTATGCCATACAGAGAAAACAGCACCTGGAACTGTGGCCATAGCCAGATCCGGGAAAGCGGAAGATGCCAGGCTTGCAGCAAGCCCAGAATTTTGCATTCCAATCTCAACGGAAACCGCTTTTATCTTCTCCGGTGACATTCGAAACAATTTTCCGAGCCCAAATCCACAGAGATATCCAAACAGATTATGAAGAATAACCACTGCCAATACAAGAAACCCACTCGTCATTATTTTCTCTGCATTATGAGAAACCACAGACGCAACAATCAGACAGATAGCAATTGTGGATAGCAAAGGTAAGGTTTTTACAAGATTTTTTGCAACTTTCCCGAATAATTTATTCAGAATCAAACCTGATCCAATGGGTATCAGTATTACTTTTATAATACTGAGAAACATTGCAGCGATATCAACTGAAACAGTTGTCCGGAGCAAAAGCCATGTAATCGCCGGAGTAAAAATCGGGGCAAGAAGCGTATTTACACTTGTCATTCCTACCGATAATGGAACATCTCCTTTGGAAAAATAGGTAATCACATTGCTTGATGTTCCTCCCGGACAAGTTCCCACCAAAACAACACCTGCCGTAAGTGAAGGATCAAGCCGAAAAAGACTGCTGAGAATATATGCCAGTAAAGGCATGATCGTAAACTGTGCTGCACAACCTAATAAAACATCTCTCGGTCTTGTAAAAACGACAACAAAATCAGCTGGCTTGATCGTCAACCCCATACCAAACATCACGATCATCAGAAGGTAATTAATCCAGGATGTTTGTATCCAGAGAGAAGAAGAGGGTTCAAACAAGGCTGCTGCCGCTACCATAAGAACAATAACCGCCATATATTTGCCGAATCTTTCACTGAGTTTTTCTAAACGATTCATAAATCCATTCCTGTATTTTCCAGAATTCTCCTATTCACATGGTACACTGCGATTGATGTGATCATCTCTCCAATTTCTTATTCGGTCTCGTCAGGTTTGAGTTTACGTATCCTCATCTGCTCTGCCCTCTGCTGGAATTTCACCAGGCCTTCGGTCATGCTTTCGGCTGTCCTGACATCAAGCATCCACTCGATAACATGCACCATGACATAGATGACAATGATGCTGAACGCAACGCCTGCTGCCACCGTGACCGTCTCCCGGTCCATCGTTCTCCCGCCGAACATAAACGCAAGCAAAAGCACTATGAGCAGGAGCAGCTCGACCGTTTTCCTGATCAGAACCTGCCTGACGGAGAGCTCCCTGTTCGTCTCCAGGAAAAGGCCCGGGATCATACCGATCAGTCCGTAGATCAACGGATAGAGGAAAACTTCATAGCCGAACTTTGATTCAGGCTCAAACAGCAATCCCAGGATCAGCATGGCAATATTAATCAGAGTTACTGAAATAAAGAAACTGCCGAAGGCATCTTTAAAACGTTCTTTCATCTCATCCACGCAGCCTTTCCTTGATCTCCGGCACGTATTTCCGGGAAATAATGACTTTTTCGTCGTTTTTCAGCTGGCATAAGAAACGTCCGTTCAGTGCCGGCTTAATGGCAACAATCTTCATCATGTTGACAATGACGGATTTCGAGATCCTCGCGAAATGTCGGTCCGCCAGGAGTTCTTCGAACTCATAGAGACGTCTGCGGGACTCGTAGCATTCCTTTTTCAGATAAAGAAAGGTCTTATCATCAACTGCTTCGATGTAGTAAATATCCGAAAGTGCGATCCGGTACTGCTGCTCCTCCCGGAATGCCTCTACACTGCCATGATGGAGCTTTAAAAGCCTGACGATTTCGTTAATCCTCTCGTCGCGTCTGTGGCAGCCGATGACGATGTATTCTGTCTCTTCTTCCCGAATGGTCCTGATCCTGATTTCCATAAATAGTCAATCGCTCTCCATACCGTACGCAATTAACGCATGACCCATCTCTGTCTGAAACTACCGTCGATTCAATAGCTTTCTGCCGGCGAAAATGCTCCGGCGTCTTTCAGATAACTGTCGAAAAATTGCAGACAAAGCGCGTTCACCTGATCGATACATTTTCCTGCGTCCACGCTGCCCGTGTCGAGGAATCCGGCAAGTGCCGGTGAAAACAGCGGCAGATCTGTAAAATTCATGTGTCCAGTGTTTTTGATATACGTTTCATGTCCATGCACAGCATGGCTTAAAACCACGTTGTTCGCATACAGATAGTCTGTTTCTTTTGCTTCCAGCTCAGATTCATGATGGCTCTCGGAAATGATATTATAAATCGGCGTGTCATAAGGCTCTTCATTGAACTGGAGTTTTCCATCCTTGACGCCTGTTTCTTCTCCGAGCATCGTGCCGTCCAGATCGACAACCGCAGATATATCTGCTCTTCTGCCAACCGTAACCGCTGCCGCACCGCCGAGGGAATGCCCCATCAGGCCGATTTTATCCGTATTGATCGCCTTAACAACCGAAAGCAGTACCTTTTCTTCATTATTCCCCATGTGCCAGGATTCGTCAAAACTCGACATTTCTGCTGCTGATTTCAGTGTGTCGATTACGAAATTCAAATCAGCTTCGCGAAGCTCCATCCATTTCGAAGTGATACGATAAGTTTCTTCTTCAGTCAGGGGATTGTTGTCCCCTCCGATCACCATGGCGGTCTGGATGAATTCCCTGTCGACAAGGATCGTCTTTCCATTTATGTCTTTTGTGAAAAAAGAATGGTAAGGATGATCAAGACTGACAACCACATAGCCGTGGCTGGCCAGCTCCATATATGTCGAAGTATTGCTCTGATAATACCCGAAAGCGCCGTGGCTGAAGATAATCAGAGGCAGGGAAGCCTGCTCAATGCTGTCGATATTTTCCGGATAATAGAAGTACAC
>CADBQK010000080.1 GCA_902796775.1 uncultured Lachnospiraceae bacterium | reverse complement strand
ACATAAGCATCGGATTGATCCCGCTGCTGCTGCAGCTGTGCCTGACGCCTGGCAAGATACTGTGCCAGAAAATGACGCTCGGGATCATCTGCCTTCAGTTCCAGCGGATAGAATGTGCAGATCCCGTAGCCCACACCTGTAACATCCTCATGGGAAAGCTGCTCTGCTTTCACTGCCACCCCGTCCAAAGCACCTGCCATAATCACAAAGGAACGGTGCCCGCACTCGGCAGCCTTCTCGCAGAAAGTCTCATCGAAGTCAAACAGTTCTCCAAAGGCTCCACGCGAGCAGACATCCATGATCCGCTCATCATACTGCGGGCCTTCCGGCGCAAAACCATAGGGGCCGTAAGTCTGCAGCTTATGCGACAGGTCTCCGCTCGCTACATAGACCACACGCCTGCCTGTCTTCCTGACAGCCTCCGCAATCAGCTGCCCCAGCTCATAATGCCTGGTCAGGGGCATACCGGAAAGCCCGATTCGAACGATTTTACCCTCTGTATACTGCTGCCGGATAAACCAAAGCGGCACCATCGTCCCATGATCCAGCCACTTCTCACGCTCACCCATGGTACCAGCCGGAAATCCCTTTGTCTGGGCAAGAGCGCGGATCTCCCCTACCAGTTCCAGGTCATAATCTTCATGAAAGCGTACCTGAGGGGCGCGAAAATCCCGGAAGGAGCCGGAGGCTTCCCTTCCCGGTGAGATATGAAAATAATCCAGATACATGGTTGCATGCGGGCTTGAGATCAGAATCGTCTCCGGCTTGAGCGCAGCAATCTCCCGGGCAACCTGCTCATACGCCCGTATCGTCTTTTCCACCTGTCTCTCACTACCCCGCCCCACCTGCGGTACAATCATCGGCGGATGCGGTACCATAAAAGCAGCCAAGATCGGCATAATGTCCCTCCTCTCCAGCTGATTCGGCATAATATCCTTCCTCTCCAGCTGATTTATCCATCAAACCATCAAAGCCGGCCTGTTATACGTTCTTCTCAAAATCTTACTTTGTTTTTTTCGTCTTTACGCGGCTCCACTCAGAACAGCATCCACCGGCTATCTTTTTATAGCTTCTGATCCGGACATAGTATTTTTTCTTCGCTTTCAGCCCCTTCAGTTTCCGGGAGGTCTTTTTTGCAGACTTGACCTTTACTGTCTTTACCCCGGAGGAAAAATCCTTTTTGGTGCTGTACTGAATTTCATATCCGGTAATATCCTTCTGCTTTTTCCACTTCACGGTCAGGGATTTCTTCCCGGCTTTCAGCGAGCTGATCTTCATAGTCTTCGGAACGACTTTGACAGTCAGCCGCTGATCCAGTACATGAGGTGTATTAACAAAGTCAAAACCCCCGTCTTGCTCTGAAGGCACACTGTTTGAAGCCAATTTCTCATACAGAAAGTAATTCAGGACTGAAGTCTTTCCCGGTTTCAGGCTGCCGGTCCCGATTTCCAGGCCAAATGAGCTGCCCTTATATCCAAGCTCCTTTGCCGTTCCGGTTTTGATCTGAAAACCCGCTGCAGATAAAGTTCCGCCAGGATAACCATCGCTGAAACCAGTTACGTTATCGACCCCATTCTCTTCATTATGCTCAAAATCCGTCAGAAAATAGACAAATACTTTCTCACCATCCGCGATGGAAAGAGTCTCTTCATCCTTCTCATAGACATTTCCCCTGCTGTCCACCGCTGTGATATAAGGCTTCCATTCTTCTGCCTGGGCGCTCATCACGCCGAACGAACACGCCATAGCTAAAGCAATCATTACAGAAATCAGTTTTTTCATCGCTCATTCCCTCCTCGGATAACCCGTAAACTTATCATTTCCCCTGTGATCGGGTTTATCATGAAAACAGTTACGCAATTTTATACCAGGAAAACAGGTTCACTGTTTATTACCATGAAACCAGTTTCACTGATACCAGAAAACAGCTTCACAGTTTTATACCTTGAAAACAGCTCCTCCGTTTTATACCTTGAATACATTTTCCCCGTTTATTACCATAAGAACAGTTTCGCTGTTTATTAATCATGAGAACAGTTTCGCCGTTTAGTTTAATAGGTAAAGAACATCTTCTGGATCTCATCTCTATCCGTAGTCTTTGTCAAAGCCAGACGAAGGAGAATGGCTGCTTTCTGAGGAGAAAGATTATCGGCAGCGATGGTATTCTCACAAAGCAGATTCTCAGGAAGAATGATTCCGTCATCAATTCTGGAACTGATTACGACCGGTATTTTCAGACCTTCAATAATCTTTTTATAATCCTCGCTGAATTCCCCGGCTCCAGCCCCGGCGATAACCAGTCCTTCGGAATGATCTGCCGCAAAGGTTAACAGCTCCGGATCAGAATCGACTGCAAAATACAAGATGGAGATATCCGGGAGTTTCTCAAGCCCGGATACATCAAATTCACTCGCATTTGTATGCAGCTTCTCAGGAGATTCATAAAGAAATACTTCTCCGTCTCTTACAACACCAATCGCGCCCATCTCTCCGGAAGAAATCGCCGTCACATGGTAGGTGCTGGTTTTCGTAACAGAACGCGCCGAATAGATACGGTCTGAAAAAACTACAAGGACTCCCTTGTCTTTAGCTTCCTCAGATGCTGCTACGCTAGCTGCCTCATAGAGATTCATCGGTCCGTCCGCAGAGATGGATGTCGCCGGACGCATGGAACCGGTCAGTACTACGGGCTTATCGGTCTTTACAGCCAGATTAAGAAAATAAGCCGTTTCTTCCATGGTATCTGTACCATGCGTTATTACAAAACCGGTCACTTCCGGATCCTGCGCTTTTTCATTGATCGTTTTTGCAAGCTCCAGCCATATTTTATCCGTCATATCATCCGAATTCACATTGCAGACCTGAATTGCTTCGATCTCAGCAAGCTCCTCGAGCTCAGGGACAGCACTGATGAGGTCCTCAGCCGTCAGCGATCCTGGTTTATATCCTGCTGTTTTACCTGCATCTCCAACACCGGCGATCGTTCCGCCTGTAGCCAGAATCACAATTTTCCCGGGAGCCTTCTTTTCTTTTTCTGTACTTTCTGCCTTCGTTTCACTTACCGGCTCTTCTTTTGTCTCTGCGCTTGCCTGTTCTGTTTCCGCATTTGAATGATCAGTTTCTTCAACTTCCCTTACTGTTTCTGCATCCGCTTTTTCTGTTTCTGAAGCCGCCTCGTCTGTTTCTGCAGCGGTATTCTCCGAAGCCAGCTCTGTCCCGCTATCACTTTCATTGACCGCTTTTTCTGCAGCCGCTTCAGAGACTTGTGTCTCAGACGTCTTTCCTGAGCTTGCAAATGTGCAGAACGATAACGAAAGAGCTAAACAGCCCGCTGTCATCAGAGCCATGACTCTTCTCTTCATATCTT
>CADBQK010000079.1 GCA_902796775.1 uncultured Lachnospiraceae bacterium | reverse complement strand
TCAGATTCTTCAACCTCGGCTACCGCTCCCAGCAGCGGGCAGAAAAAAGGAAGATAGCAGAAGCTATATTTACGAGTGAAGGAGGAAGTCAATAATGTTAAATCAACAAAGCACTATTCCCATTAATGAAAAGATTGCGCTTACCATCCGAGAAGCAGCCGAATACAGCAATATAGGAATCAACAGGATCGAGAAATTGCTTCGATCGCCCAATTGTCCTTTTGTTCTATTTGTCGGCAGCAAAAAACTTGTTAAAAGAAAAGAATTTGAGGACTATATCAGCAGCCATCTTTTCGTCTGAATATCACAGTCTATGAAGAGGTCATTATATAATGCGCGGCCTTCCTTTTCATAAAGTGAAATTACGAAAAGGGGTAGAGAAAACGAGCCTTGTATGATAAAATACTATCCGTTACATCAAGCTCTTTTTCTCACCATGCAGATGAGAAAGGAGCGATTCAATGGGTAAAAATCTTAAAGGCAAAGAATGTGGTAAGGGAATTTGCCAGAGAAAGGATGGTTTATACAAAGCACGCTTTACAGATAAGACAGGACGGAGACGTGAGAAACACTTCCGGACAGTACCGGAAGCGAGAAACTGGCTGGAAGATGCCCGGTATGAGGACAAACATCAGGAGTTCTTTGTCGATTCAGAGATCACCGTAGACAGTTGGTTTGATTTCTGGCATACCTATATTATTGCTGATCTGGCACCAAACACCCGACGCAATTATCATGAACGATACATCCATAATATACAACCTGTTATAGGTCGTATGATGCTGAAAGACGTAAAACCTATGCACACTAAAATCGTACTGAACAGGATGTATGATAAGTATGCTGGAGGTACGATCCGGCAGACATATATTGCAATGGGGACAATGCTTCGGGCAGCTGTCAATAATGATTTGATCCAGAAACACCCGATGGATGGTGTCCGGTACACAAAACCAGTCAGGGCAAAGGACAATATTCACTATCTTACAATTGAGGAGCAAAAACGCTTCCTGGAGACAGCAAAAAATTACCATAATTATCATCAGTATGCACTGATTCTGGAAACAGGTCTTCGGACCGGAGAACTGATCGGCCTGACATGGGATGCAATTGACTGGGAAAAGAGAACGCTTACAGTCAACAAAACCCTGGAATTCAGATATAAGCAGAACTGCTGGAGAGCTGGTCCTCCCAAAACGGTGTCCAGCTATCGGACAATTCCTTTAACCAATCGTGCTTTCGAAATTCTTCAGGAAGTATATTCCCAGCGCCATATACGTAAACAGTCTGAAGAATTATCTCAGGAACTTGATTATATTGACCGAAGAACCGGAGAAGAGAAGCATATGGTTTTAAAAGATCTGGTATTCATTAACTGGAGAACAGGTATGCCGGCCAAAAACAGTTCCTATGATACCTATCTGTATAGAATATGTGATAAAGCAGGAATCAATCATTTTTGTATGCATGCCCTTCGTCACACATATGCAACCAGAGCAATCGAAAGTGGAATGCAGCCCAAAATCCTGCAAAAACTGCTGGGACATGCAAGCATACAAACTACAATGGACCGATATGTTCATGTAACAGATGAGTCCATGGAAGAAGCGATCCGGCAGTTCGAGAACATGGGATATGCTGTTTAGCAGCCATCAAAAATGGTGCAGTAATGGTGAAGTGAAATTGTCCAAGTCTCCGGAAACCGCTTAAAATAAGAGATTCACGAAAGGAAGTAGATAAATATGAAATTAGGTATTGTTGGCTTGCCGAATGTTGGCAAGAGTACTTTGTTCAATTCCCTGACCCGGGCGGGGGCAGAGTCTGCAAACTATCCGTTCTGCACGATCGATCCGAATATCGGGATCGTGGAGGTGCCGGATCAGAGGCTGGACGTGCTGACAAAGATGTATGATTCTGCAAAGACTACACATGCGACCATTGAGTTTGTTGATATTGCAGGTCTTGTAAAAGGTGCTTCCAAGGGTGAAGGTCTGGGGAATCAGTTCCTGGCTAATATCCGGGAGTGCGATGCGATTGTACACGTAGTCCGCTGCTTCGAGGACGAGAATGTCGTACATGTCGATGGAAGCGTAGATCCGATCCGCGATATCGAGACGATCAATCTGGAGCTGATCTTCGCAGACCTGGAGGTACTGCAGCGCCGCTTCTCAAAGGTTGGGAAGAATGCAAAGATCGATAAATCGTTCAAGAAAGAAAGTGATCTGATCCAAAAGCTGATCGATCATCTGGAAAACGGCAAGATGGCCCGCAGCTATGAGCCAGAGGATGAAGATGAAGAAGCTCTGCTGAAAGAGTTTTTCCTGCTTACCAGCAAGCCTGTTATCTACGCCGCCAATGTACAGGAAGATGACCTGGCAGATGACGGTGAGTCCAATCCTTTCGTACAGAGGGTTCGGGATTTTGCTGCAGAAGAAGGTTCTGAAGTATTTGTCATCTGCGCGAAGATCGAAGAAGAGATTTCGGAGCTGGATGACGATGAAAGGAAAGAATTTCTCGAAGATCTGGGGCTTTCCGAGTCCGGTCTTGACAAACTCATCCGTGCCAGCTATCATCTGCTGGGCCTGATCAGTTTCCTGACAGCCGGTGAAAAAGAGTCCCGTGCCTGGACCATCACCCGCGGCACCAAAGCCCCCGGGGCTGCCGGTAAGATCCACACAGATTTTGAGCGTGGTTTCATCAAGGCCGAAGTAGTCAGTTACGATGACCTTATAGCCTGCGGCAATGAAAAGGCTGCAAAAGAAAAAGGTCTGGTACGCATGGAAGGAAAAGAGTATGTTATGAAAGACGGCGATGTCGTTGTCTTCCGCTTCAATGTGTAACTTCCGTTTCAACGTGTAACAATTCACAGCCAGGAAGATCATCCGGTCTCCCTGGCTATTCTCCTGCTTTGAGCACCTGTGCGGGCACAACCCTGCGTATCCGGAAGGTAAGCAGATAATAGTCTCCAAGACAGCAAAGCATGACTGCAAAATAAAGGACGGCGTAGACAAGCGGCGGCATGGACAGATCCATGGCACAGGCAACATTGGAAATGAAGATGGGGTAGAGATGGTCGATTATCACCTTGGCAAGTGGGATGGCTGCGAGGGTACCGGCCGCCAGCAGAAAGATATTCCCGGACAGATACAGACTTCTAAGCTCCCTGTCCCTGTAGCCGAAAATCTTCATCAGGGAGATGTCATAAGCACAATAATCCACCATGACTCCCATCATCAGATACATCACGACGAGGAAGATAACCGCAGACAGCCCCAGCAGAGTATAAATCATGCTGCCGAGCATATTGATATAGACGTCTGACGCCTCAGCGATAGAACTGCGTGATAGGACAGAATAAAGCCTGCCTGGGTCGATATCCAGTTCCTGATCCGAAAATACCACATTATAATAGTCTTCATCCACATCCATCAGATCCCGCATAGCGTCCAGATCCATGAAGGCATAAAAACCTGGCGAGTATTGGACAATCTCCTCCACAGCAAAGGCATAATACCGCTCTTCCTCCCCGTCCCAGAGAGTTACCACATCCCCCTCTTTTATCCCGTATTTCTGTGCCATAGCAGAAGAAATGGACACACTGCCCTGCCTTTTAGAGGGATGGGCATCAAAGTACGGCATATCCTGTTCGATCCCCAAAAGAGTGACCTCAATCTCAAAACCGAATGACTGGCGGCTCAGGGACCTGGCATAGGCGGCTGTCCCGCCTTCCGGTACCTTCTTTTCCGGATATTTGTACAGGTACATATAAGCAAACTTTGTGTCTTCCTTATTGCTCACCTGGATATTCCGGCACATATAATAGCAGTCAATCCCAATGAAAACGATCAGCAGACTCACAAACAAACCGGCCACTACAGTCAGGGCAGGCCGGATGCTGCGCAGCATCTGGCGGATACGGAAATTACGGGTAAAATGCCCGCCGCTCAGCCGTACCCCGGTGCTCCTGCGGCGTCGGCGCTCCTTGCGCAGCAAAGCCAGAACCGGCCGATCCAGTCTGCGCAAAATCACAGTCCAGTTGATCAGGAAGGACAGAAACGGCGGCATCAGGATCCCGTAGGCCAGGATATACGGGATGAGCCTCGGAGACATATCCGGGACAGAATAATAATTATATGTATCCATCATCTGGAAAGGGATTCCCAGGGAACTGTATCCCACGGCCAGCCCCATCAGGCCGAACAAAAAGGTAATGAATACCGGGAGCAGAGTGAAATGCAGTGCCAGTTCCCGGCGGCGGATCCCCAGTGCGTACAGGGTACCGATCACTTCGCTGCTTTCATCGATTTCATGCATGGTGAAAACGGCAAGAACATAGGAAAACAACAGGATTATGATTACACCTGCCGCAGACATGGCGTATCGATTCACCAGCAGATCGTCTGTGGATGCTTCGATGCGCATATTATCCTTTGCAGGCACAAACTCCTGCAGGTTGTGAATGTCGGGATCGATCAGTTTCTTCAGGCGTTCCATGTCCTTTTGGCCCGAAAAGAGGGGCGAATCCAGCAGATCGGCCAAAAAGGAGGCATCCCCGCGCACATCCTCCAGATATTCCTGAAAAAAGGGATCGGGTACTGCATCCTCGTCAAAGGGAAAGGACTCAATCAGCTCGCGCAGCTCCCGATCCGGGTCCCGATCTATCGTAACAGAAGCAGAGCCTGCTGAAGATGCAGATGCAGATGAATCGTCAGGTGATTTTTGAAAGCGGTAGGCATAGATATAGGTTTCCGCTTCAAGGGCCTGTCTGCTTTCTTTGAATGCGTCGTAGGTTTGTGCATCTACAATTCCCAGCCCGAAGAAGCGGCTGTCAGCCGTGCTGTCCGTCATGCCTTTGACTGGATTATTATAATCCGGCACTGTCCCGATTCCGGCCACCCGAAGGGATGTGCCGGCGATATGGAGCATGTCTCCCGTCTGCAGATGGTGCTCCTGCGCATAACGCTTTTCCAGCAGGATCTCTCCTGTGCCGGCCTCTTCTTTCCCTGCATCTGCCAGGAAACAGTCAATGTCCTGTCTGGGTGCAAAGAGACGCAGGCGGCTCCCGTCCTCAATACTGTAATCCAGGAAGAAGTGCGCTTCCAGCACTGTACCTGTATCTATGATCTGCTGCACTTCATCCTTCGTGAGAGGTGTAAAGACAGTAAACTGCCCGTCCTCGACCTGACATTGCTGCTCTGTTTCGCTGACACCCGAGATTAATGTTTCCGACGCGCCCAGCACGCTGACCACCATATAAATGGACACAAAAATAAGCATCCCAAGAGCCAGATATCTTAACAGATTCCTCCTAAGGCTTCTGATAATCCTCTTTCGCAGCACTTGCTGCAGGCCTGTGCTGTTTCTCTTTTTCCCTTTTGAAATACTTCCTCCCATAACAACTAATCAAAGATCCTCCAGCTGCGCCGCGCAGATTTTTGTCTGATTCTCATATGTTTCGCTGATCCTGCCATCGCGGATGACAATGACCTGATCCACCATATGCCTAATGGCATTGTTATGTGTCACGATCAGCATCGTAGTACCGTATTTCCGGTTGATTTCCTCCAGAAGAGTCAGAATTCCTCTTGAGGTGCGGGAATCGAGAGCACCCGTCGGTTCATCACAGAGCAGGAGTCTTGGATTCTTGATCAGAGCCCTGGCAATAGCGCAGCGCTGCTGCTGTCCGCCGGAAAGCTGGGACGGAAACTTCTCCGCATTCTCCCGCATCCCCAAGACCTCCAGCAGCTCTTCTATTTCCAGAGGTTCTTCTGAAAGATATCCGCAGACTTCTATGTTTTCCCTGACCGTCAGGTCCGGGATCAGGTTGTACTGCTGGAACACAAATCCCAGGCACACCCGCCTGTACTCTGAAAGCTGCTTCATCGTCAGCCCGGCAATCTCCCGGCCATCGATCCGGATTGATCCGGAATCCGGCAGATCCAGTCCTCCAATGCAGTTCAGGAAAGTCGATTTCCCAGAGCCGCTTGGTCCCTGGATCACACACATTTTCCCCCGCTCTACACCGGTTGTGATGCCCTTCAGCACCATTGTGTATCCCTCTCCTGATCCATAGCTTTTCCTCAGATCCCTTACCTCCAGAAACATAAACCTTTTACACCTCTTCTATAAACCTTTTATACCTTTTCTGAAGGAACTGAGGGTAAACAACCCGGGCAGCAGCACAAAAAGTGTCTCCACATGCATTACTCCTTCAACAAGTATGTAAGCCGTCACTTTGTTAGGTATATCTAATTGTTAGCTTAGCATAACTCTTTCCATTTGTAAACCGTCACATTCAATAATACGATGTCCTATTTACTCTTCTAACTTCCAGAAATTTCTGTCTGTATCCTATGTTTTGAGGAATGATATCCATATACACCACCGGATGCCGGGATCCTTAATCTGTCATCTTTTTTTATAATTCGTCCTCTCGTTTGTTGCAAATGCAACATACAAATAATCGGTCTATGTTATGATATAAATGGATTTTTATATCTTCCTTATCCTTGATTACACTGCACTATTCATCGACAACCATAGAGGGTGTTTATGGAATGAAAAGGACTGTACATTTATGAAAAAAGAAATCGAATACAGAGATATCCCTTTGTTTGATCATATCGATCCGGAAGGACTTTCTGCCATCCTCGGCTGTCTTAAAAGCTTTAGACGAAGCTATGCAAAAGGAGAGACTCTGCTCATGGAGCGGAATCATGTCCAATACGTGGGAATCGTTTTAAGCGGTACAGTATATATGATGAAAGAAGATATCTGGGGAGATGCTACACTCCTGACCTACATGGGTAAGGGTGAACTGTTCGGAGAGGCTTTTGCAGTACAGAAGGAAACTGCATCCTATGTCACATATATTGCTGCCACAGATGTATCTGTCCTTTATCTCTCAGTCTACAACATCATCCACAACTGCGAGCACCAATGCGGGATGCATGCCCAGCTCACACAAAACATGTTTGATCTGATCGGCAAGAAGAGCGTACGGCTGATGGAAAGGATCGAGGTTTCTTCCAAAAACTCCCTTCGAAGCAAGATCCTGGCCTATCTGTCCATGACTGCACAAAAACAGCATTCCCGTTATATCCAGGTCCCTTTAAGCCGCACAGAGCTTGCACGCTTCCTCGGAGCCAACCGCAGTGCTATGACCCGGGAGCTGGCTGCTATGCAGGCAGATGGTCTGATAGAATTTGACAAAAATACCTTTGTTTTGAAAGAGATGAAACCGGAATGATTTTCGCTGTCTTCTTTCATTCCATAAACAGAGCGCCTCTGGAACAGTATTCTCCAGAGGCGCTCACCATATTTTCTCATTACATAAAGAAGTGTTTGATATCTTCTTCTACGGTTCCGATACCTGCAATCCCGAAGGTGTCTACAAGTACTTTAGCGACGTTCGGCGAAAGAAATGCCGGAAGGGTGGGCCCAAGATGGATGTTCTTTACGCCAAGGTAAAGGAGTGCAAGAAGTACGATGACTGCCTTCTGCTCATACCATGAGATATTGTACACGATCGGCAGATCATTGACATCTTCCAGTCCGAATACTTCCTTCAGCTTCAGTGCGATCAGGGCCAGAGAATAGGAGTCATTGCACTGGCCGGCGTCAAGGACTCTGGGGATACCTCCGATTTCCCCGAGACCCAGTTTATTGTACTTGTACTTTGCGCATCCTGCTGTCAGAATTACAGTATCTCCAGGCAGGGCCTTTGCAAAATCAGCATAGTATTCACGGCTCTTCATACGACCGTCACAACCTGCCATTACGACAAATTTTTTAATAGCACCGGACTTCACAGCCTCAACTACAGTATCTGCCAGGGCAAAAACCTGCTCATGAGCAAAGCCGCCAACGATGCTGCCAGTTTCGATCTGTGTCGGAGCCTGACAAGTTTTTGCCTGTTCAATAATTGCAGAAAAATCCTTTATCTCACCGTTAGGCGCATCAATATGTTTGCAGCCGGGAAAGCCTGCAGCTCCTGTTGTCCAGAGTCTGTCTTTATAGGAATCTTTTGGAGGAACAATGCAGTTCGTTGTCATCAGAATCGGTCCGTTAAAACTCTCAAATTCCTCCTTCTGCTTCCACCAGGCATTCCCGTAATTCCCGGCAAAATGATCATACTTCTTAAAAAACGGATAATAATGTGCCGGCAGCATTTCACTATGGGTGTAAACATCCACACCGCTTCCATTTGTCTGTTCCAGAAGCATTTCCAGATCTTTCAGGTCATGACCTGAAATCAGAATACCGGGATTTTCCCGTACGCCAATATCAACTGTTGTGATCTCCGGGTTGCCATAAGCATCTGTATTCGCCTTATCAAGGAGTGCCATTACCTGTACACCGTACTTGCCGGCTTCCAGGGTAAGCGCAACAAGTTCGTCTGCTGACAGACTATCATCAAGAGTAGCCGCCAGAGCCTTCTGCGCAAACGCATCTACCTCAGGATCATCCTGCATCAGCGCATTCGCGTGCTTAGAATAAGCGCAAAGCCCTTTTACCCCGTAGATGATCAGTTCTCTCAAAGAACGGATATCTTCGTTTTCAGTAGCCAGCACACCAACTACAGCAGCCTTTGCAGCAAAGTCCGGCTCATCTGCCTCCCATAATGCCGCTTCCGGAAGGGAAGCTCTGTCAGCCACCTGTGCAAGCAGCGTTTTTTTAATTGCAAGAGTCTCTTTCACTCTGCTGACAATCGCGTCTTTATCAAAGTTCACATTGGTTATTGTCGTAAACAGGTTCACACTGACCAGATGGTTAACATCCGCAGAAACCTCTTTCCCTTCAGCACGAAGCTGAACACAAACCGCAGACAAACCTTTTGTCACATAAACAAGCAGATCCTGCATGCCTGCCACTTCGGGAGTTTTCCCGCAGACACCTGCTATCGTACATCCCTGACACTGCGCTGTTTCCTGACACTGATAACAAAACATCTTGTTTTCCATGACTACCTCCTTATGACTCTCCGCTTATCCAGCGTTTTTCTGATCCGAATGACAGATTCTTTTTATACGCTAATTATAACGGGAATAAAGAGAAAAAGCGTTGCGCACGCAACACTTTTTGACCTAAAATAGAATGCCTCCATTTGAAAGCATTCTTTTCATATTTTATTCCAGACTTCTGCCATGGTCTTTCTATTTTTAGCTTCTTACTCTGGTCTGTATGATCATACCGCATCCCCGCCCCGGTCATCCTGGCCCAG
>CADBQK010000078.1 GCA_902796775.1 uncultured Lachnospiraceae bacterium | reverse complement strand
CCGCCCTGGCAGAACCATGTCCATCCAGCTGTTTAAACAGTGCCTGCGCCTTTTCTTCCTGTTTGTGCAGGAAGCTTTCCAGGACCGGATGGGCTGTATCGATCAGGATCTTGCCGTACAGAAAATCCTCTTCTTCACTGTAAACAGGAAACCCCGCTGCATCATCGGGACTCCCCAGCGGTCTTGCCCGGAACATCTGGTAGTATTTCCCGGCATCCCAGACCGCCTCTTCCGCGTCGATCACATATCCGTTTTCAAATAGATAATGCCGCACAAGCCCGGCCTCGGATTGGGGCTGCAATATGAGAGAGCGGAGCGAGTGAGCTGTTTTGGCAGAAGTCTCCAGGATATCCCGGATCAGCGGTCCGCCCATCCCGGCCAGCACCACGCACTGCACCTCTCCCGGGCGAAGCTCCTTCAGCCCGTCAGACAAACGTACCTGTATCCGATTCTCCAGCTTGTACATACGGATGTTGTCCGCCGCCCTTTCCAGGGGGCCCTTCCTGACATCCATTGCGATGGCAGAGGGGCAGATATTCTCCTGTACCAGCCAGATTGGCAGATAAGCATGGTCTGTCCCGATATCTGCAATGACATACCCCGGCTCGGCCAGGCTTGCTGCCTTATTCAGTCTGGCTGATAGAACCATCTTCTCTCCTCTTAACGGATCTTCCCCGGTGCATAGCCCGGGCCAGTATCCGGCGGACTCTTTCCTGACTGATCCGGAATCGTGCAGCACAGCGGGCAAAAGTACGGCTTCTTCCATCCTTCAGACCAAGCAGATAGGTGAGTACACTGATTTCCAGCGGATAAAGCTGGTCGATCGCCGATACCGCCAGCTCCCGTATCTCTTCCAGTCTCTGTGGATCAACTCCTTCTTCCTCCTCCACCGCGGATGTGCCGATCTGGATCTCGCTGTCCTTTGCAAAGGAAAGTGCCTTCGTAAGCTTTGCTGATGGGATATCCAGGTACTGAGCCAGCTCCGAGGCAGCCGGTGCCTCTCCCAGATCCTTTGCGATCTCATCACCTGCTTCCCGGATGCGGTTCAGGATCTGCGCGATTTCTCCGGCAAAAACTGACTCCCGTTCGCTGCGGACAATGGCCATCAAAACAGCCTGACGGATCCACAAAGAAGCATATTCCTGAAAGCTGAGCCCGCCTGTCCCCTGATACCTGGATAATGCGGTGTATAACCCCAGATTGCCTTCCTGGATCAGATCGTAAAAAGCTGGGGCATGTTCTTTTCGGACCGCCTCATTGACATAATATTCTTTTGTAATCAGAAAAACCAGCTGCAGATTTCCCTGTGCCAACTGCCCTGCAGCCTGCTGATCACCACTGAGATATACATCGGACAGCTGCCTGTCCTCTTCAGCAGACAACTGAGTGAGGGCTTTGAGCTCCTGCAGATATTCAGCTGCAGCTGCATGCCCTTTTTCAGCAGGCGGAAGCGACAGATTTCCCTCTGAAAGCAGCCTGGATAAACGATCCTCCGGATCCGTTTCAGGAAAAAAACCTGACTTTCTCCGATCTCTATCCAGAATCATCACACCAGCATTTTGCAGATAGGAAAACACCTGTTCCAGCTGCGCATCTGTCAGCTGCAGATCTGCAAAACGGGCCGCTGCCTCTTTCTGGGTCACTGCACCTGCCCCGCTGCCGGCCAGCTCCCGGAGCCTCTCCAAAAACAGAGTCCTGTCGTCATCCCTCATTAGTTTCGTCCCTTTTTCAACTCTTTGTACGCTTTCATCAGCTCTTCCATAGTAGGAGAGCTTTCAAGCTGGCGTCTGCGGCGGTCTTCCTTGATATTGCGGATCACATCCGAGATAGCCTTCTCCTTTGTTTTGGGATCATCGCCATCTACGATCTTTGTTGTAAAGAGCGAGGCGATCTCCTGCTGCTCCTGCGCATTGTCAAAGCATCCTACGATCCTTGCCGGCGTTACCTGGCCGGTTGAAGCATATTCCGCAAAGAGCATGGACACTGCCTTTTTATACAGTGGATCGCTGAAATCCTCTTCACTGATGATGCCGCTGTATTTTTCAAAAAGACTGACATCTTCAATCATATAGGTTAAAAGGAGCTTCTGGGAGAGACGGATCTTATCCTGCACCCCGCTGCCTGCATTGGCGCCCGCACCGGCCATGCTTCCCGACTGGCCGGATAACGGATCCTCAGCAAAACTGTTCTGCCGCCCGGCAGTCTCATCCGAAAGCGGTCCTCTGCGCATCTCATCGATCTGCTCCGGTGTATAGGATGCCCCGAAATTATTTACCATCCTGGTCAGACCAGATGCATCAATCCCATAGGCGCTGGAAACAGCATCGATATAGACCTTCCTCTCCAGCTCCTCCGGAAAGATCAGAAGCATTTTCGCCACAGCTTTGATAAATGAAGCTCTGCCCTCCGGATCGGAGATCTGGTGCTTCTCCTGCTCCATAGCCACTTCAAACATAAAAGCAGACTCCGCTTCATCGATCCGCGCCTGAAAAGCTTCGCCGCCCTCTGCCTTGATGAACTCATCAGGATCCTTATAGGGATCCATATGGATGACCCGGGCTGAAATACCGGCCGCTCTGAGCTGGCCGATTGCACGCAGTGCAGCCTTTTTCCCCGCACCATCACTATCGTAGGCCAGGCGTACCTGCTGTGTATACCTGCGGACCATCAGGGCATGCTGTGCCGTAAAAGCCGTACCCAGTGTGGCAACAGCGCTGGTAAAGCCTGCCTGATGCATGGCGATCACATCCAGGTATCCTTCGCATAAGATGAGGTAGGGCTTTTTGCCTGTACGAGCAAAATTCAGCCCATACAATGTACGGCTTTTGTTAAAGATCATCGATTCAGGAGAATTCAGATATTTGGGTTTGCCATCCCCCATTACACGTCCGCCGAAGCCAACCACATGTCCGGAAGCATCCATAATCGGGAACATGACCCGGTTCCAGAAGCGGTCATGCGCTCCGGCTTTTTCATCAAAGAGAATGAGCCCGCTCTCCTGAAGCTGCTCATCCGTATACTCCCTGCTTTTTAAGAAGCGATACAGCTCATCCCGGACTTTCGGTGAATATCCGAGCCCGAAATGACGGCGTGTCTCCATGCTGAGTACGCGCCCGTCCAGATATTTCCGGGCCGTTTCACCATCTGCAGACTGCAGCTTGTGATAATAATAATTGGCCGCAAGCCGCTGGATCTCCAGCAGCACCTGCCGGCGGCTCCTGGCCTGTTTTTCTTCATCACTGTAATCCCTCTCCGGGAGGGCGATATTCGCTCTCTCTGCCAGATGGGCGACCGCCTCCGGGAAGGACATATTTTCATATTCCATCAGGAA
This sequence comes from uncultured Lachnospiraceae bacterium, assembly GCA_902796775.1. The sequence goes on along the minus strand of CADBQK010000078.1, from coordinate 8,823 downwards.
GGTAAACACATTTCCGCCGGCTCCGCAGCCAAAGCAGTAATACAGCTGCTTTTCGCCGCTGACAGAAAAAGAAGGCGACTTTTCATTATGAAACGGACATAAACCGACATAAGAGCTGCCGCTCCTTCTCAATCTGACATAACCGCCGATCACATCCACGATATTGCTGGCGGCCCTAACCTGCTCTATGGCATCATCCGGATAAAACATTTTTCAGTAAACCTTCCATGCAGCGGGAACATACAGCTCTTCGTAGACCATGATGGAATACTGGTCTGTCATCCCTGCAATATAATCACATACTACTTTTTCTACCGGCTCTTCCCTGTCAATCAGCGTGAGGAACTCTTCCGGCATCTGATCTGTATGACGGCAAAAGTGCTCATACAGGATCCGAAGCATGTTCTGCGCCTTGGACTCCTGATCTTTGGCTGCCGGATTTGTATACACACTTTTGAACATATAGGAGCGCAGGCCGAACATAGCCTCTCCGATCTCCTCTGACATAAGTATGTCCGGCTGTCCGAGGCTGTTTTCTATAACGTCATGGATCAGGGTATCCAGCCTTATCTTCGCACTGTCGCCGAGCACCCTCCTGTAGATCATCGGAATATCCTCTTCCGTGATGATCCTGCCCCGGATTGCATCATCAATGTCATGATTGATATAGGCAATTTTATCGGCGAGACGTACCACTCTGCCCTCTAAAGTAGATGGCATCATACTGGTCCCGTGACAAAGGATCCCGTCGCGTACTTCCTTTGTCAGATTCAATCCCCTGCCATTGTTTTCAAGGATTTGAACGATCCGGACACTCTGTTCATTATGCTTAAAGCCAAATGGGCAGACCTCATTCAGGACTGCCTCCCCGGAATGTCCGAATGGAGTGTGTCCGAGATCGTGACCCAGGGCGATCGCCTCTGTCAGATCCTCATTCAGACGCAGAGCCCTTGCAACCGTTCTGGCGATCTGCGCCACCTCCAGCGTATGGGTCAGACGGGTCCGGTAATGATCCCCGCGCGGGGCCAGAAAGACCTGGGTCTTATGCTTCATCCTTCGGAATGCCTTACAGTGCAGGATCCGGTCCCTGTCTCTCTGGTATACAGGACGGACGTCACAGGGCTCCTCCTCCCTGTCACGTCCGGCTGAATGCATGCTCAGCGAAGCATAGGGGCTCAGATGCCTGGCCTCCCATGCTTCCTGCTGCTCACGGATATTCATAGCTGTCCTCCGGAAAGCTTTTTATCTTACTGGTTTAGCTGTTGTTTTACAAGCTTTCCTATCTCTATCTTACTTAAAGGAACGGGCATTCATCAGCTTCTGGCGCAGCTCATCCTCAATCGCCCGCAGCTCACTTTCAGCCGCTTTCCTCTTGGCTCTGCCCTCTGTCTGGATCTGGAGGACCTCATCCAAAGTGCTGATCAGCTGCTCATTGGTTGTCTTAAGAGTCTCGATATCCACGATACCTCTCTCAGACTCTTTAGCCACCTGGATAGAAGCGCTCTTGAGCTTCTCGGCATTCTTACGCAGCATCTCGTTGGTCAGATTGGTCACTTCACTCTGAGCCTTTGCTGCCTTCTCCGAATTGGCAAGACCAAGTGCGATCAGCATCTGGCTCTTCCAGAGCGGGATCGTATTGACAATGGTCGACTGGATCTTGTCGGACATCAGAACATCATTATTCTGTACCAGACGGATCTGGGGAGCCATCTGCATGGAAATAATCCTGGTCAGCTCCAGGTCATGCAGTTTCTTTTCAAAGCGGTCTGCCAGAGCCTGCAAATCTGCTACAGCCTGCGCATCCTCCTGTGTGCCGGAGGTCTGAGCTTTACGCTTGAGCTCCGGAATCTCCTCGGACTCAATCATGGCAAGCTTCTTTTTGCCGGCAATGATGTACATGGACAGCTCTTTATAATACTGCATATTCATCTCATAAAGCTTGTCCAGAGTGGCGACATCCTTCATCAGCGTGATCTGATGATGCTCCAGCGCATCCACGATCGTATTGACATTCTTCTCGACGGTCGCATACTTTGCCTTTGCTGCCGTTGCTTTATTAGCGCTCTTTTTAAAGAGGCCGAACAGGCCTTTATCCTGCTCATCCACATCAAAGCTTTTAAGCTCTGTCACAACACCCGAGATCATGCCGCCGACTTCTCCCAGATCCTTTGTCTTGACACTCTCAAGGGCACTCTCGGAAAACTGTGCGACCTTTTGCTGAGCTGTAGCACCGTACTGCATAATCTGGGAGGAATTGGTAATATCGATCTGCTTGGCAAACTCCTCGACAATACGCTTCTCTTCGGGAGTCAGCTTGCTCTCGTCAAACGGATCTTCCTTCTTTTCCTCTTCTGTCTGCAATTCAATCTCAGGTGCAGCCGGTGCTTCCTGTGCAGCAGCTGCTGATCCAAAGCCTTCCAGTGTCAGTTCCGGTGTATATCCCATATCCATGTCTTCGCTCATTCTTTAAGTCTCCTCTCTGAAAAAGTACTGTTTTATTGTGTCTGGTATGATCACATATCCTCCATCTGCTGCGCTGTCTGTGCCTGGCTTGCGGCAAGTGCCTGGCCGATCTCCATCTCGCCGGCCGGCGACCCGGTCTCTGCGAACGGATCCTCTCCCAGCCCCTCCTGGGCAAACATGCTGTGCAGCACGGAAATGTCTGAGCTGATATCAAGAGCATCTTCTTCAAAAAAGCTGTCCAGCAGCTTTTCGTAAGCAAAATTGATGGTTTCGACCGTATCCTCGATTTCTTTTTTGGATTTTAATACCGTCTCACCCTCCGGCTGGGCATCCAGCTCCTGATATGCCTTCAGAAGTTTGACTGTCGTCGGCATATAATACTTCATAAAACGGCGGAGTTTGTAAAGCTGATCCGGCTTTTTGCGCACGACTACAAAGATCTGGCGGATCAGCTCCTCCATCCGGTTAAGCTTGGCCGTAAACTCATCCCCTGGTATCGCATCATTGGCTTCACGAACCTGACGGATGTATTTTTCGCCTTCCTCCAGAGCTTTGGCAAGCTCGGGATCCAGCTGGGTCCCATCCGGTGCGAAGACCCTGCCTTCTTCCTCTTCTCTCTCGAGCCTCTGCTGATATTCATTCATGGAAGCCAGGTACTGCTGCCAGGTCTCTTCATCCAGCATCAGAGTCGTCTTCATGGTATCCAGATGAGCATTTGTGAAAAAATTCCGGTTGATCATGTCCTGAAGGTCATCGGCTACAAACTTGTCAGACTTGCCGATTGCCATCGCCAGCTCCTTGATCTCACAGAACTTGCGCTTTCCGATCTCCTTCATGTATTTTCTGAAACGTTTTACACGGTTGTTCAGACGAATACCGCCTACCAGAGCCCCGATCGAGCCAGCCAGCGGTATCAGGGACAATGCTGCTGTCAGCGCCCCCGGCCCGCCAAAATCGGGAATCGTCATACCCAGGATCACGACCACCAGCTCCCACAGGCCGAAGATTGCTGTGAATGTTGCTCCCAGAGCTGTCAGGACAATGCCGGAAAGCGATCCAGGCGGATTGCGCATTGCTACCGGTTTCTCCCTCGGGACAGCCTCCCTGGCTGTCTGCCCTCTCCGCCCGACACGGGAACTGGCAGTCCGCGAAGCCGTACCGCCGTAACCCCTCTGGCGTATGTGATCGCTGATGTTTACATTCAGCACAATGCCAAGTTCGTCAAAAACCGTCTGCACGGAATCTCCGATCTCTTTACTCAGATGTTCAAAGTCCATTGAGTTCATGGCACTGTCTACGATCTCATCGATCAGATCGCCCGGTCTGTCTGACATCACTACCACCCTTTCTTTAAGCTGCTCATTTCTCTGATACTATGCTTCTGTATTTTTCTGATCATCGAAGTTTATGTTCTTTAGTATACCCTATAGAAGCTGGCTTGTGAAGCATAATCGATGTTTCTATTGTCCGGTTTCCTCTGCCTCTTCCCTGTATTCGGGGATAAAGCAGCGGCTGGCTGTTTCGAGCCCTTCAGGCTTTTTTCTCCAGGCTGCGGCTGCTTCCTCGCAGAGCTGCTGCTGGGCATTCACCAGTACTTTGCCCCGCTTATCGATCTTAATATAAGTGCCGTCCGGCTGCAGAATGGATGCCTTTACATTATCAGCCAGCTGGACATCCAGCAGGTGTCTGACTGCCGCTTTACAGTCTTCCGCTTCTACCGGAAACAGGATCTCTACACGCTTGTCCAGATTTCTGGGCATCCAGTCTGCGCTGCCCATATAAATTTCTTCATACCCATCGTTATACCAGTAGAAAATCCTGCTGTGTTCCAGAAAATTTCCTACGATGGAGCGCACGCGAATGTGTTCGCTCAGGCCTGGAATACCTGCCTTCAGGCAGCAGATCCCCCGGACGATCAGATCGATTTCCACTCCTGCGCAGGAGGCTTCATAAAGCGATTCAATGATCTGTCCATCACACAGCGAATTCATTTTTGCGATGATCTTAGCCGGGCGGCCTTCCAGGGCATGCTCCGTCTCCCGGCGGATCAGGGAAAGGAATCTGTCCCGCAGCCACAAAGGCGCCAGTGAGAGTTTGTTCCAGCGGGGCGGTTCGGAATATCCGGAGATCATATTGAAGAATGCTGTCGCATCCTCTCCAATCTGTTCGGAACAGGTCAGTATACCCATATCGGTATAGAGTTTTGCTGTCGCATCATTATAATTGCCGGTACCCAGATGGACATAACGTCGGATCCCCTCCTCGTCCCGGCGGACAACCAGCGCGATCTTGCTGTGTGTCTTGAGCCCTCTCAGGCCATAGATTACATGGCAGCCGGCCTGCTCCAGCTTTTTCGCCCAGATAATATTGTTTTCTTCATCAAAACGTGCTTTCAGCTCGACCAGAACAGTTACCTGCTTCCCGTTTTCCGCTGCTTTTGCAAGAGAAGCAATGACCGGTGAATCGGCACTGACCCGGTACAAAGTCATTTTGATCGCCAGTACCTGCTCATCTGCAGCTGCCTGCCGGATCAGATCCACAACCGGGTCAAATGTCTGGTATGGATGGGAAAGAAGTATATCCTTCTCACGGATCTTTTCAAAAAGATCGTCCCCTTTAGCAATCCCCGGGACCGGCTGAGGGGTATAAGGCTCATAGCGCAGATGCGCAAACTCCTTCATTCCGCTGACCTTCATCAGGAAAGTCAGATCCAGCGGTCCGCCAATCTGGTAGATGGAATCCTCTCCTACATCAAACTCCTTTTTCAGAATCTTCAGCAGCCTTTTATCTACGCCGTCTTCGACCTCCAGCCGGATCACCTCACCCCACTGGCGGCGCCGCAGAACCTCCTGCACCTCGCTCAGCAGATCGGCAGCATCATCCTCATCAATGGGAAGATCTGCATTGCGCATGATCCTGTAAGGAGAAGCGCAGATCACTTCATAGCCCGAAAAAAGCGTTCCCAGATTCCGGGCAATGACCTGCTCCAGCAGGATGATCGTGGTATCCTGAGGATCTTCTGAGGGAATGGACAGATACCTGGCCAGACCGGATGGCACCTGGACTGTTGCAAAATCATGCCCTTTCTTCTGTCCTTTTCCCCGGATCAGCGCACCGATATTCAGGGTCTTGTTGCGGACCAGCGGGAAGGGTCTGGAAGAATCGACAGCCATAGGAGTCAGAATCGGATATACCTCTGAACGGAAATATTCATCAACAAATTCCTCCTGCCTGGGATTCAGCTGATGATAATCATCTACAATAAGCAGATGCTGCTGGACTAGAGAAGGTTTAAAGGAGCGGCGGTAGCTGCTGTACTGCTCTGCTACCAGTGCATGCGTCCGGACGCTGATCGCTTCCAGCTGCTCAGAGGGCGTCATGCCAGCGATATCCTTTCCCTTATATTTGGAATTGACCATGTCCTTAAGGGATGCGACTCTGACCATGAAAAACTCATCCAGATTGCTGGATGTGATACTTAAAAATTTCAGCCTTTCAAACAGGGGAATCGATGTATCCTTAGCTTCCCCCAGTACCCGGGCGTCAAACTCCAGCCAGCTCAGTTCTCTGTTGCGGAAGTTGGCCGGAGCGCTGTATGGACCTTTCATTTTCATTTACCTCCTCTTCCTCCTGAGCTGCGGAACAAGTCCGTACACCTCTTCGAAGAAGGCGCCGTTATCTTCAACGATCGTCTGTTCCAGTGTAATATCATAGATCGTATCCGCGCGGATCGACAGCTTCTTTCCTTTGACATTCACCAGGATCTTTTTTACTTTCTGCCTGTGACTCCGGTCAATGGCATTGGCAAGCCGCAGGATGGCGGCCAGTTTCAGCATCGTGATGTAAGCAGTATACGGGAGGTGATCCTCCAGCTCGCCGGCGCCTGGCACATGAGGCCAGGAATTGTACTTGATCACATAGGCAATGATCTGTTTCTCCTCTTCGGAGATGCCGATAAATTCCGTCCCCTGCACGATCCGGAAGCTGTTCCCCGTACCGTTTGCCATATTGACGTATTTGCCGATATCGTGAAGAATGCAGGCCATCCTCAGCAGCAGTCTGTCGCGCTCGGAAAGAGAGGAATACCTCCGCACGGCATCAAAGATGAGCATGGCAAGCTGTTCGACATTGGCAGTATGCCTGCTGTTGGTCTGGTATTTGGCTGCGATCACACGGGCATAACCAAGAATATCCCCCTGAAAATCATGCGCAGGTTTTGCATTCATGTTTTTTTCATAATAGTCCCAGGCAATCCCGTCGCACAAATCTGTTGTAAATGCCCACACCCTCGAAGCTCCGGTGATCTCCAGGAGACCTCTGTATACAGACAGGGTCGGGCCGAGAAGTCCGGCCACCTCATAAGGAAGTGAATATTTCTCTGCGATCTCATCTGCATGCATCTTATTGATCCTGCCGTAGAGACCGTCGAATTTGTTCTTTTTCATCGCCTTGCCGGGAGCAAACTCTCCGGCGATCTTCATAACAGAAAGCAGTTCCTCCCCGGTGAACAGCAGATGGCGGATCCCGCGATGGTTCTCAAAATACAGAGCCAGCGTATCAATATCATTCCCAATGTAATCTTCCATAATGGACAGGAACTCGGTCGAACGCTCCTCCATACCGCCCAGCACTTCACGGATCCGAAGCGGTCCCAGTCTCAGATTCTGGGTGAAGATCAGGACACCTGCCTCGTAAACTGTCAGCTGGATACTCCCTGTTCCTACCATGTCAACGATGACTGCTCCCTCCATGGTAATCTTATCAAACTCGGGAAAAACGGATGCGAGTGAGCGCAGGACCAGGAAGCGCTGCGGTGCATTACTGACCGCGGTGAAGGTCAGCCCGGTCCGGATGCGGATCTGGTCCAGGATCAGCTGGCAGTTTCCCGCTTCACAGATGGCCCCAGTCGCATAGGCACAGTAATCCTGTATCCGGTATTCCTCCAGTTTCGCGGCAAAACCGCTGAGGATACGGCACAACTCAAAAACCATACTGTGATCAATATAGCCTTTTGCAAAGCTGTCCGCGCCCAGCTCAATATAGGACTTGATAAAATCCACCTGACGCAGCCCGTTCTTTTTGGAAACTTCATACACCTTCATGGAAGCTTCCCCGGAGCTGACATGGATTGCTGCAAACATATGCCAGGCCATTGTTGACCCTCCTTTTCTTACAAGCAGCCGGCTTGTTTTACTGTTTCTCTGTTTCCTGAATCTTATGTATTTCATTCCCGGAAGGCTGCTCTTTCTCACGGGCTTCCAGCTCACGGAACATCTGCCCGACAGTCTTGCCAAGCCACGGATGCCTGATATAAGGTGCAATCTCATTCAGCGGCTGAAGTACAAACATACGATTCGGCATTTCCGGATGGGGGATCTGCAGATCCTCCTCATCGATGACCTGCTTGTCAAACAGCAGAATATCGATATCGATCGTCCTCGGACCCCATCGCTCTTTGCGCACACGGCCCAGACTGTCTTCAATCACATGAATGACCGTCAGGAGCTGCCTGGGCTCCAGAATCGTTTCGACCTTTGCGCAGGCATTGATGAAATCCGGCTGTTCAAGATACCCATACGGAGTTGTCTCATAGAGTGCCGAGCATTGCAGCACATGGATATCGTTGTGACCATCCAGCATCTCAATGGCATCTGCAATGGTATCCTCCCGTTTGCCCAGGTTGCTGCCCAGTCCCAGATAGACCGTATGCCGTTCCCTTTCCACACGCACCTTGACCGTCTCGAAATGATATTCCATCGGTGCATTCGGCTTTTCCAGCTCCAGCACCGCCTTTTTCACTTCAGGGTAAGCGATCATCAGTCTGCGCACCAGGGATTCGGCAGCAGCTTCGATCAGATTGAATACCGGTTTCCGGATCCATTCGCACAGATCATCGCAGACATCGGCGTAACTAACGGTATCATCAATTTCATCCTTGATACGGGGACTGCTCCTATCCAGATACATGTCCACATTGATCAGGAATTTCTGTCCAAGTGTTTTCTCCGAAGGGATACAGCCGTGGCTTGCATATACTTCCAAACCTTTGATACTGATAATTTCCATATTTTACCCCTTATTATTTAAAATCGCCTGAGCCATCATGACAGATCTCTTATTCGCCTCAATATCATGTACGCGGACAAAGGCATAACCGGCCATGACTGCCAGCGTTGTTGTAACAAGCGTTCCCTCCAGACGGCTTTCAGTCGGCTGGTTTAGTGTCAGTCCGATAACAGATTTCCGGGAACAGCCCAGGAGCATCGGAAAGCCCAGACTGCAATACTCTTTTAGATGAGCCAGAACGAAGAGGTTCTGCTCATAAGTCTTCCCGAATCCGATTCCCGGATCCAGAATGAT
>CADBQK010000077.1 GCA_902796775.1 uncultured Lachnospiraceae bacterium | reverse complement strand
GCGCTTGTGAATGCCTATATGACGGCAAGAAACAAAACAAAGCTGAGTTATGTGCTTCATCTGATGTCGATCACATCACTGGCGATTCCGGGACTCGTTCTTGGCCTTTCCTATGTTATGTTTTTCAAATCGACACCAATTTACGGCACGTTTGCGATCCTGTTCCTTGTCAACTCCATGCACTTCTTCGCGTCACCGTACCTGATGGCCTATAACACATTCGGAAAGATCAATGAGAATCTTGAAGATGTCGGATCCACTATGGGGATTGGAAGATGGGGGATCATTAAAGACGTGATCCTGCCACAATCCTTTGGAACGATTCTGGAAATGATGAGTTATTTCTTCGTCAACTGTATGATGACGATCTCCGCAGTTTCATTTCTTGCGAATGTTTCTGATAAACCGCTTGCCTTGATGATCACGCAGTTTGAAGGGCAGATGCAGCTGGAATGCGCGGCATTCGTATCGCTTTTAATCCTTGCCGTGAACGTTCTTTTGAAAGTCGTTATCTATTTTATAAAAAAAGCCACGAATAAAAGTTAATACAACAAAATACAGAAAGAGAGAAAGCATGAAAACGGTTTACACTTGTTTTTGCACAGATGTTATTCATGACGGACATCTTAATATTATTAAACACGCTTTGGAATACGGAAAAGTCATTGTCGGATGCATGAGCGACCGCGAAATGATCCGTTGTACCAAGTTCCCTACGACCACTGTAGACGAGAGGGTAGCTCTTTATAAGAGTATTCCGGGAGTCGATGAAGTCGTCATCCAGGATTCGATGCTGTACGAAGATGTGATCGAAACGATCCATCCGGATTATGTCATCCATGGCGACAACTGGCTGACCGGGGCGGAAAGAGCGGTCCGCGATCACGTTGAGAAACTGATCACACCGTATGGCGGTCAGATCATTGACGTCCCGTATACCTATTCTGAGGAAGTAAGGAAAGTCGACCGGAAACTGAAAGAAAAACTGGCAATGTCTGAATACAGAAGAAAAAGACTTCGTCAGCTGATCGAAATGACGCCGGTCGTAAAGATCATGGAAGCACATTCCGGTCTTACCGGTCTGATTGTTGAGAAGACGGTCGTAGAAGGCGATAATGGAAGGCTCGATCAGTTTGACGGGATGTGGGTCTCGTCTCTTTGTGACAGTACCGATCGCGGAAAACCGGATATTGAATTAGTTGATATGACTTCACGTCTGCGTACGATCAATGACATTATGGAAGTCACTACAAAGCCGATCATCCTTGACGGAGACACGGGCGGATTAACAGAGCACTTTGTTTATAATGTCCGGACGTTGGAACGTATGGGAGTCAGTGCTGTTATTATCGAAGATAAAACCGGGTTGAAGAAAAACAGTCTTTTCGGGACAGAGGTTGAACAGACACAGGATTCGATAGAAAACTTTTCTGAAAAGATTGCTGCCGGTAAGAAAGCACAGTTGTCAGATGATTTTATGATCATTGCGCGGATCGAAAGCCTGATCTTAGAGCGCGGCATGGAAGATGCGCTGACAAGAGCAAGGGCGTTCCGGGATGCCGGAGCAGACGGGATCATGATTCATAGTCGGAAGACTGATCCGGCTGAGATATTTGAGTTTTGTGACAAGTTCCGCGCGGAAGATAAAAAGACACCAATCGTTGTCGTACCGACCTCCTTTAACCAGGTGACAGAAGAAGAGTTTGCACAGCATGGCGTAAACATCGTTATCTATGCAAACCAATTGATGCGTGCGGCATTCCCGGTCATGCAGAAGACTGCGGAAAATATCCTCAGAGCACACAGGGCAAAAGAGGTGGACTCCTCTCTGCTTCCATTCAAGGATATCATCCGTCTGATCGATGAGCTGTAGGCAGTGCAAACAGCAAAAAGGAGAAAAAACGTGGAAGAAAAGTATTTGATCCTTTCTGATATCCATGGAAATGTTAGCGCATGGGAAAGCGTCCTGAAGGACTGCGGCGAGGAAGAGTTTTCCGGCGTTATCCTGCTTGGGGATCTTATCGATTATGGTATGCGGTCTAATGAGATCATCAGCCGGATCCGCTCTCTGGAAGAAAAGGAATGGAAGGGAAAGATCCTTTCAAACATCTGGGGAAACCATGAAAAACTTGCTATAGAACAGGACCTGGAGCACCTTTCATCGGACCGCGGCAGAGTTATGGCTAAGTATACGCGGGATCATCTGTCAGAGGAAACACTGTCCTATATAGAGGAGAGGATGAATAAAAGTGCCATGCAGTATTTTGAGATTCAGGGGATGAGATGCCTTGCTGTTCATGGTTCGCTTGAGGATCCTTATTGGAAAGGGGTACTTCACGAAGACCTGCGGGGAGAGTATGAAGATTATGACATTGTCTTTTCCGGACATTCACATCTTTCTCAGGCATTTACCCATTTCTATGCGGTCGATAATGAAGAACTGCGGGACAAGAAAGCCGTCCTTTTCATCAATCCGGGATCGGTCGGACAGCCGCGTAACCAGAATCCGTATGCGCAGTACGCGGTTCTTTCACTTCCGTCAAAAAGGGTGGAACTTCGTGCCGTATCGTATGATATCGCACTGGAACAATCGCTGTTCCCGGACGAAGTTGATGCATTTTATAAAAAAAGATTAACCAGAGGAGTTTAACTGCATGAAAACGTTATATGCCATTAGCGGCGTGACAGGCATGACCGGAAATGAATTGGTGAGCCAGATTTTATCTGATCCTGACAGAAAGGATATGATCCTGGGTTTTGATAATTTTTATGCCTCTTCAATTGAGACTGTTTCCGATCATCTTGAGGATAAGCGTTTTGCTTTTTTTGAATATGATCTGAACAGTGACACACAAATGGCGGATTTTAAAAATCGGATCAACATCCTGAAGGAGCGGTTTGACAGAATTGTCTATATCAACTGTGCAGCTGTTGTCCATACCGAACATTTTTATCATGTGAATGAAACATTTGAGACTAATGTCATCAGCATGAAAAAGTTCCTCGATCAGGCTATTGAAGTTGGGGCAGATATTTTTATCAATTGTTCGACGTCAGAAGTGTATTCCATGAATTCCTGGAATGAGTACGGTGGAGTTAGAGAGGATGATTATCTGACGATTGCAGATGCCGAGCACAGTCAGAGAACAAGTTATGCCGTCGGCAAACTGCTGACAGAATTCTTTATGAAGGATGCTGTGGACAACAGACAGATTAAAGGATGCTCAATCCGCTTTGCCAATGTTTACAGTAAAAATGAACGATTCCCAAAGCACATCATCCCTTTTATCATTAACAGTTTTAAAGAAAAGGGGAAAGTTGTTCTTCTCGAAAACTCCCGGAAAAACAAACGGACCTTTTTGAATAACTATGACAGCTGCAGTGCCGTTCTTGCGTTAGCGGACACAGACAGTGCGCTGGACGGATCGGTATACAATGTTGCGACCGATGAGGAAATATCAATCATCGACCTGGCGAAAATGTGCGCGGCGATGATGGGAATAAAAGATCCTGTAATAGAGTTTGAAGGATACCGTGCTTCCGATCCGGAAAGACGTCTTCTTTCTACGGAAAAGATTCGAAGCAGAACTGCATGGCAGCCGCAAGTCACGCTTGAAAAAGGGCTGCGGGAGTGTATTGAAAATTATCTGAGAGGATAAATCTCAAGAGGTCCATATAAAGATGAAAACAGCGATCATAACCGTTGCAGGGATCTCGAGCCGTTTTAACGAAGGGATTCCTGAAGAAGAAAAAACATTAAAAGCGATCTACTATGAAAAAGAGAAGAAACAAACACTTCTAAATCATCTTATCTCGAAGTGTTCTTCTGCTGACAGGGTCATCGTTGTCGGCGGATATAAATTTGAAGACTTAAAAGCGTATGTCAGTTCTCTTAGTAAAGAGATCACAGAGAAAATAAAACTGGTTTATAACGGACATTT